>DASYWD010000263.1 GCA_035936415.1 Longimicrobiaceae bacterium | reverse complement strand
GCCGCCAGCAGCGCCAGCCGGGGGGAGCGCCGCGGCCGTCCCACCGCCAGCGCCACGTACACCGCCTCCGTGGGGGCGGGGAAGAGGCACGCCTCCGCCACGGCCGAGAGAAAGAGGAGCACCGGCCCCAGCGGGTGCGCGGCCCAGCGCGCCAGCCGGTCGCCGGCCGCGCCGGTCCCCCCGGACGTTCCCTCTCCCTGCGGAGCCGTCACGCCTCGTCCGCGGCGTCCACCACCACCTCGGCGCTTCCGTCCTCGCCGTACGCCACGCGCACCGTCCAGGGGCGGCAGCACACCTGGCAGTCCTCCACGTACTCCTGCAGCGTGCCGCTCCCCGGGTCCAGGGCGATGTCGTTGGGCTCCCAGCAGTACGGGCAGCGCACGGTGGCGCCGGTGCCGGCGGTGCCGTCGCCCAGGGGGAAGGCCTCGTCCAGGAAGTCGTCCGGGGCGGAGTCGTTCAGGCGGATCATGGATCGCTCGGCATGGGTGGCGTGCCGGCCAATCTACCGGCGCGGCCGGCTGTTTCCCAGGTCCTTGAACGGCGGAGGCCGTTCCCCTACAATCCGCACTGGCAGACCCAGTCCCCCCCGACCCGGGCCCGGATGTCCCGTCTCCTTCTCTTCCTGCTCGCCGCCGCGGTGCTGGCCGCGCTCGTCGTCCTGCTCCTGCGGCGTCGCCGCGGCCGGGCGAGGGCCGCGCTGCGGGGCCGCCCCTTTCCGGAGGCCTGGCGCGACGTCCTGGAGCGGAGCTTCCCGCTCTACCGCCGCCTCCCCGCCGAGGACCGCGAGCGGCTGCACGGCCGCATCCAGGTCTTCCTCGCCGAAAAAAGCTTCGAGGGGTGCGGCGGTCTGGAGCTCACGGACGAGATCCGCGTCACCATCGCCGGCCAGGCCTGCCTGCTGCTGCTCAACCTGGAGGAGGCGGACTACTACGCCCACCTGCGCTCCATCCTGGTCTACCCCAGCACCGTGCGGCCGGTGTACGTGGAGCGGCCGACGACCGGCACGATTCCGCCGGCCGAGGAGGCGCTCCTGGGGCAGTCCTGGGGGCACGGCACGGTGATCCTCGCCTGGGACAGCGTGCGCCGGAGCGCCTCCGCCACCGAAGACGGGCGGAACGTGGTCTTCCACGAGTTCGCGCACCAGCTGGACCAGGAAGACGGGGCGGCCGACGGCGTCCCCTACCTGGAAAGCGCCTCGGCCCTGCGCGCCTGGGGTGAGATCATGCAGGCGCACTACGCCGCCCTCCGCGAGGCGGTGGAGGAGGGGCGCCGCACCCTGCTGGACGAGTACGGCGCCACCAACCCGGCCGAGTTCTTCGCGGTGGCGACGGAGTTCTTCTTCGAGAAGCCGGTGCAGCTCAAGCGCAGGCACCCCGCGCTGTACGACGAGCTGGCCGGCTACTACCGCCAGGACCCGGCTTCGTGGGCCGAGCCGCCGTCCGGCCAGCCCGCCGCGGACCCTCCGGGGCGCTGAACGGCCGCCCGGCGTTTCTCCGTCTCTTCCCATTCCGATGCGCAGCTTCTTTTCGCTCTCCCGCCCGAAGCAGTGGGTATGTGCCGTGCTGCTGTCGTACGCGGCCATGCTTCCGGTCATGCTCGCGGGGGGCGCTCTCGCCGTCTTCGCCCTGGAGAGCGGGCGGGGCTTCCCCTGGGTCGTGGGAAGCGCCGGGGTGCTGCTCCTCCTGTACATGGTCCTGCTCCCGCTATGGATGCCGCTGCTGCAGTTCGTCACGGCGCCGCTGGCGTACCTGCTGGGCCACTACCGGTACCTCTCCCCCATGCTCCTGGTGGAGAAGCCCACGCTGGAGGAGTACCGGATCCACGGCGGGACCAACTTCGACTACTTCGTGCACCTCCGCTGGCGCGACCGGGGTCCGTCCGCCGCCCGGAAGACGCTGCGCTACTACCTGGAGGGGCTCCTCGCGCTGGCGGACGAGGTGGAGCAGGGCCGCCTCCCGGCGGAGCTGCGGATCGTGGGCACCTCGTACATCTTCACCCCGAGCACGGCGCGGCGCCTGGGCTTCACGATGGAGGAGCCGGCCAGGGGCGCGCTGCTGGGGCTCTACCTCAACTACCTAAACCTCCTCTGGAAGCACAGCTTCGCCCGCGGGCGGCTGGCCTTCCCCGACGTTCACCGCATCCGGCAGGCGGCCACCACCGGGGGCACGCTGGTGCGGCACCGGCCGCGGATCGAGGCGCTGCTCCGGAGGCTGCGGTCGGAGTAGACTCGGCGCGGCGCCTGGCACATCGACGTGGGCTGGGCCCCTGCTCCCGGCTGTCGGCTCCACCGAACAGACCCGCATCCAACGCGCATGATCCGTAGCCGCCTCTTCATTGTCGCCGCGCTGCTGTCGGCGGCCTGCACCCTTTCTCCCGGCGTCCCGGTCTCGACCACTCCCGCCGCGGCGTCCACCGCCGCGACGGGCACCGTCGTCCACGACACCGTACGCTCGGCGGCCCTCCGGGGGAACCCGCTCGGCGACCCGGCCGATCGGCACGTGGCGATCTACCTGCCGCCCTCGTACGCGGCCGAGCCGTCGAGGCGCTACCCGGTCGTCTACCTGCTGCACGGCTTCGACGGCGACCCGGAGCAGTGGGCCGAGGAGCGGATGCGCGTTCCGCAGGCGATGGACTCGCTCGTGGCCGCGGGCACGGTGCGGGAGATGGTCGTGGTCATGCCGGACGGGAAGAACGCTCTCGGCGGCTCCTTCTTCGCGAACTCCCCGGCGACGGGGCGGTGGGAGGACTTCGCCGTGCGGGAGGTGGTGGCGCACGTGGACCGGCGCTACCGGACGCTGCCCGGGCCGGCGGGGCGGGGGATCGCCGGCTGGTCGATGGGCGGGCATGCGGCGCTGCGGCTCGCGGCGGCGCATCCCGAGGTGTTCGGTGCGGCGTACGCGCTGAGCCCCTGCTGCCTGGGAGACCTGTGGGCCGACTTCGGACCCCGGGGCGGTACCGCCGATCAAATGGCGGAGCCCTGGCGCAGGGCGATGTCGCTCCGGTCCCGCGAGGAGGTGGCGGCGGCCGGCTTCGGGGTGCGGCTCCGGCTGGCATTGGCGGCCCTGCTGTCGCCGGACCCGTCCGGGCGCCCCGTGGGCGTCGCGCTCCCGTTCACCTGGGCGATGGACGGGACCTATCCGGCCCAGCCGGCGCACTCCGCCTGGGACCGCGCCTCGCCCGATTCCCTGGTGGCGCGGCATCTCCGCGGGTTCGCGCGGCTGCGCGGGGTCGCATTCGACGCGGGACGGACGACGGGTTCCGGCACATCCCGGCGAGCACGGGAGCGCTGTCGGCCTCCCTCGCGCGCGCCGGGATCCGGCACACCTACGAGCTGTACGCCGGTACGCACGGGAGCCACGTCGCGGGGCGGCTTCGCACGCACGTCCTCCCCTTCTTCTCGGAGCGCCTAGGCGCTCAGCCCAGCGGCTTGCGGTAGCGCAGCCCCGTGGCCTCGTAGCCCAGCCGCTCGTAGAAGCGGTGCGCCGCGTCCCTCTGCAGCGCGGTGGTGAGGTGTACCGACCCCGCGCCCACCTCGCGCGCCCACGCCTCCGCGTCTCGCATCAGCGCCGTGCCGACGCCGGTGCCCCGCCGCGCCGGGTCCACCACGATGGCCAGGACGCGCGCGTACGGCGCGTCGTAGTTGTACGCGAGGCCGCGGAAGACCCCCACCATCCCGACCAGCTCTCCGCCCGCCTCGGCCACGAGCGTGTGGTAGTCCGGGTCCGGGAGGATCCGCTCCAGCCGAGCGGCCATCTCCGTGGGGGTGGTGGGGTAGCCGAGGTGCGCCATGAGGCCGGCCAGCGCGGCGGTGTCGCCCGCGGTCGCCGGGCGGATGCGGATGGCGTCCATGGAAGGGCGAAGGGTGTGGAGGGGACCCGGCGCGGACGCTCCGGGTCTGCCAGCCTTGCAGCCGGAGGGGCGAAAACGGCGTGCCCACTTGCCTTTTCGGCGCTCTTTGCGGGCCGGAAGCTGGTATCCGGGTTGCAATTTCCCGCGGGGGGAAGCGCGCGCCGCGGTGGCGCGCGCGATGCAACCCGTGAGATCGGGAGGATCGTATGGTCAGAAATGGCAATCGGCTTGCCACCGTGCCCTTCGACCGCCTCTTCGAAGCGGTGGCGGGGCCGCTCGGGTGGCCGGCGGCGGACGGCAGCCTGCTGCGCAGCCCCGAGACGGAGGTGGTGGAGACGGAGGACACCATCCATGTGATGATGGAGATGCCGGGCGTCCGCCGCGAGGACCTGGACATCGGCCTGGAGTCGAACATTCTGACGGTCCGCGCCGCCAAGCCCGCGGAGCGGGTCGAGAACGCCCGCTACCACCTGTCGGAGCGGCGCTACGGGACCTTCACGCGCTCGTTCGTGCTCCCGCGGCAGGTGGACGCCGACCGCATCGACGCGGAGCTCGCCGACGGCGTGCTGCGCATCGTGATCCCCAAGACCGAGCAGGCGCGTCGGCGCCGGATCGAGGTCCGCGGCGGCGGGGACGCCAGCCGGATCGAGGCGTCCACCGAGGCGAGCGTAGCGTAGTCTGGCGGCACGGTGTAGATGAAGGGCCGGCTCCCCGCGCGGGGAGCCGGCCCTTTCCG
>DASYWD010000262.1 GCA_035936415.1 Longimicrobiaceae bacterium | reverse complement strand
GATCCGCCCCGCCCCCGGACCGGTCTCACCCCTCGCGGAGGCGGAGCAGCCCCTCCTGCGCCACCGAGGCCACCAGCCGGCCGTCGCGGGTGAAGATACTCCCGCGGGTGAAGCCGCGCGCCCCGGAGGCGCTGGGGGCGTCGGTGGAGTACAGGAGCCAGTCGTTCGCGCGGAAGGGGCGGTGGAACCAGAGCGCGTGGTCGAGCGAGGCGGCCTGCAGCTTCCGCATCTGGAAGGTGAGGCCGTGCGGGAGGAGCGCCGTCCCCAGCAGCCCGTAGTCCGAGGCGTAGGCGAGCACCGCCTGGTGCGAGAGGGTGTCGTCCGGGATCTCGCCGTCGGCCCGGAACCAGACGTGCCGGGCGGGGGCGCGCGGCTCCGGCTGGAAGGGGTCCAGCGGGTGCACCGGGCGGAAGTCGATGGGCCGGTCCTGCGTGTAGACGGCGCGCAGCCGCTCGGGGATGCGGTCGGCCACGGCGCGGATCAGGTCCAGCTCGCGGGCGAGCTCCTCCGGCGGGGGCACCTCCGGCATCTCCACCTGGTGGTCCGGCCCGTCGTCCTCCACCACCTGGAACGAGGCCGACATGTTGAAGATGGCGCGCCCGTGCTGGATAGCCGTGACCTGGCGTGTGGTGAAGCTCTTCCCGTCGCGGAGCCGGTCCACGAAGTAGACGATGGGGGCCTGGACGTCGCCGGGGAGGATGAAGTAGCCGTGCAGCGAGTGCGCCACCCGCTCCTCCTCCACCGTGCGGCGCGCCGCCACCAGCGCCTGGGCCAGCACCTGCCCGCCGTATGCGCGCCCCGAGCCGATGTCGCGGTTCTGCCCTCGGTAGATGTTGTGCTCCAGCGGCTCCAGGTCCAGCAGCTCGAGAAGGGCGCCGAGGGCATAGCTCATGGCACGTCGCTCCGGGGGCGGGCTCCCCCGGCCGCGCGACCGGGGCGGGAGCGGGCGAATCTAGCGCGCGCCCGGAGGCGGGAGAAGCCCTCGGGCGCGGTGCCTCAGCCGACCGTCGCCACGATGTCGCCCACGGTCTCGAACGACTCCGCCGGGGCGTGCGCCCGCAGCGCGTCCGCGCGGGTGTAGCCCCAGGCAACGGCGCCGAAGGGGATCCCCTCCGCGCGCGCCGCCTCCAGGTCGCGGATCTCGTCGCCGATGCAGAGGGCCTCGCCGCGCGGGACGCCGCTCCGCCGCAGCACCCTCCGGAACCGCGCGCGCTTCCCGAAGACCGACGCGCCGCACTCCCAGTACCGGAACCGCGCCGCGTTCTCGGGACCCAGGATCCGCACGGCGTTCTCGTACGAGTTGGAGGTCACCAGCGCCAGCTCCACGCCCCGCTCGGCCAGCTCACGCAGCAGGCCGTTCACCCCGGGGAAGAGCGGGATCTCGCGGACGTCCCGCGACTTCAGGATCCGCATGTGCCGGACGATCAGGGGCAGCTTCCAGGCGGGAACGGCGAGGTGCCGCATCAGCCTCCGGGCGCCGTAGCCCCGCAGCACCTCGATCTCGCCCTCCTCGATCCGCCGGAAGCGGTAGCGGTCCGCCACGGAGTTCACCACCCGCACGAACCAGGGGAAGGAATCGGCGAGGGTGCCGTCGAAATCGAAGATCACCAGCCTGTACTTCACCGTACCGCCTCCCGGTATCCGCTGGGCAAACTCTGCGCTGCCCGACTCTACGACGCTGCGAGCGGGAACGGAAGCCCCGGACTCGACGCGGGCCCCGCCCGGCCTGCGGGCTGGCCGGCGACTTGCGGCCGTGTAGACGCTCCGCTGCCGCCGTGAACCTGGGGGAGGGTGCGCCGATGGCCGAGGTCCTGGTACGGTTCGATGCCACCGTCTCCGACGCGGAGGGCCGGGCGTACGTCGCGCGGGTCTGCGGACGCGAGACGGAGGACCGCCTGTGGGAGGGATGGATCGAGTTCGACCCGCAGGACGGAGGCCCCGCGCTGCGCACCCCGCGCGAGACGACGCAGCCCAACCGGACGGACCTCGAGTACTGGGCCACCGGCCTGACCATGGCGTACCTGGAGGGCGCGCTGCAGCGCGCCCTGCACCCGCAGACGCCCGACCTGGCCCCGCGAACGGTCGCGGCCCGCCCCGCCTACGACCGGCCGGCCCCCGTGGAGGCCGGGCGCACCGCCGCACCGAGCCGGGTCCGCCCGGACGCGGTGCTGGACCCCTTCGCGGTGTACGCCCAGGGTGAGGAGGTGCTCCGGGAGGAGCTGGGCGCGCTGGACGAGGGCCACCTGTGCGATGTCGTGCGGGCACACGATCTGGTCGCAGAGGAAGAGGTGGACCTGCGGGCGATGCACCGCACCGCCCTGGCGGAGATGATCGTCGCGGCGGTGCGGAGGCGCGCGGGGTGACTCGCCACCGGCTCGCGTGGGCGCGGAGCCTCAGGCGTCCGCGTGCGATGCCGCGTGCTCCCGCGCCGCCGCCCGCAGCTTCTCCTGCTCGATGGCGAAGTTCAGCGCCGCCAGCACGAACAGGTTGAACACCAGCCCCACCAGCGCCGCCCACTGGTCCTGGTAGAACATGAACACCTGCGTGATGAAGATGGACACCAGGATGGAGCGCTGGAACATGCGGAGCGCCCGCAGCCGCGACGTGCGCAGGGCGTAGATCCCCAGCCCCACGAAGACGGCGGAGAGCAGCGCGGAGGCGATCTGCGCCCAGTCCACCAGCGTGAACCCTTCCACGATCCTGCGCACCGGCGGCAGCGCGAGCGAAAGCCGCACTCTCCACTCCGGCCAGAAGAGCGTCGCCATCACCTGGGCGCCCTTGAGCGCCAGCTGCGCCAGGAAGAAGGCGACCAGGGCGCGCGGGAACCACGGGCGGCTCCCGACCCAGCGGTAGAGCGAGGCCGCCGCGTCGCGGACGCGGCGCAGCGGGTGCGGGTCCGGCGTGGGGATGGGCTCCGTGCGGTGCAGCAGCTCCCGGATGGCCCGCGCCAGCGGGTCGTCCGGCCGGGCGTGCTCCAGGTAGAGCAGCGTGCGCTCCCGCTCCTCGTGGTCCAGGTCGTCGAAGGCGACGTTGTCCAGCTCCTGCAGCGCGTTGACCAGGTACTCGTCCGGCGTGGGCCGCCTCTGGTGGATGGAGCGCGTCGCCAGGTAGACGAGCACGAAGGAGACGTAGATGAGCGCGACGGCCGGCTGGTAGAAGTAGTCGTTGTCCTGCGTGACGAACTTCCCGACCTCGTCGATGAAGGTGCCGAACCCTACCCCGCCCAGGAGCGCCGCGACCTGGTGGCTGCGCTGCCCCAGGTAGGAGAGGAGGAGGATGAGCGCCGCGCACATGAGCAGCCCGCCCCACAGCATGTGCGCGATGTGGAGCGACTCGCCGCCCACCTGCGGGTAGCCCGCGAGGTGGAGGAAGAGGCGGATCCCCAGGATGGCCGAGACCGCCGAGACCAGAAACAGATCCAGGTACTGCCCCGCCCGGAAGTCGCGGATCAGCTGCTTCCGTCCTTTCACCACGCGCACGCCCCCGCCGCTGGATGGGTCCTGCCGGATGCCCGGCGCGCGGGGGCACCGGCAGGACTCGCACCACCCGCCCGCCTCACCCCGCCCCGTTCCGCAGCAGCTGCGCGTAGAAGCGCACCGCCGTCGCGTAGTCCGCCACCCCCACCCGCTCGTCCGTCCCGTGCATCCGCGCCAGGTCCGCGGCGGTGAGCCGCACCGGGAGGAAGCGGTACACACTCTCGCTCAGCCCCGCGTAGTAGCGCGCGTCCGTGGCGCCCACCACCAGGTACGGCGCTACCACCGCGTCCGGGAAGGTCTGCCGGATGCTCCGCTGCAGCACCTTCCACCCGGCCGACTCGGTGCTGGACACCGGCGACGGCTCGCTGGCGAAGCCCTTCGCCCGCACCTCCACCCGCGGGTCGTCCACCGTGCGGCGGACGTGCTCCAGCACCCCGGCGATGCTGTCGCCGGGGAGGATGCGGAAGTTGACGACGGCGCGCGCCTGGGAGGGGAGCACGTTGTCCTTGGTCCCGCCCTGGAACACGGTGGCCGCCGTGGTGGTGCGGAGCGTCGCGTCGGTGGCCGGCTTGGCCGCGAGCTGCCGCTCCACCAGCGGGCCGAAGAGCCAGCGGTTGGCGAACAGCAGCCGCATCCCGAAGGGCATCTCCGGCCCCGCGTAGTCGAAGAGCAGCCCGGTCGCGCCGCGGATCCCGCTCGGGAGCGGGTTCTCCTCCAGCCGCGAGACGGCCCGCGCCAGGATCCCCACTGCCGTCTGCCGCGGGGGCATGGAGGAGTGCCCGCCCCCGCCGCGCGCCACCAGCTCCACCGAGACGAACCCCTTCTCCGCCACCCCCACGAGCGCCACCGGGGCCTCGAGCCCCGGCATCATCCCCTGGAAGACGGCCCCGCCCTCGTCCACGACCCACTCCGGCCGCACGCCCCGCGCGCGCAGCAGCGCCGCGATCCGCGCGGCGCCCTCGCGCCCGCCCACCTCCTCGTCCGCCCCGAAGGCCAGCAGCACGGTGCGCCGCGGCCGGAACCCCTCCGCCATGAGCCCCTCCACCGCCTCCAGGATCCCGAGCACGCCGGACTTGTCGTCGATAGCCCCGCGCCCCCAGACGAACCCGTCCGCCACCTCCCCGGCGAAGGGCCCATGCGTCCAGGCCGCCTCCGTGCCCGGCTCCACCGGGACCACGTCCATGTGCCCCGCGAGCAGCACGGGAGGGAGCGAAGGGTCCGTGCCCGGCCAGGTGAAGAGCAGTGCGTGCCGCCCCACCGTCTCGCGGCGGAGCGCGGCGTGCACGCGAGGGAAGCTCCGCTCCAGGTACGCGTGCATCTGCGCCCACTCCGGCCCGTCCGCGGCCAGGGTGTCGGAGAAGGAGATCGTGGGGATGCGCAACGCCCCGGCCAGCCGCTCCGCCGCCGCCGCGGTGTCGGTCGCGAACGGCGCCGCGGGCTCCGCCGGCACCTGCCGCGAGGTGAAGCCGAAAGCGCGCGCCACCAGGACGCCGACGAGGAGGACGGCGCCCAGGAGGACGCCCAGGCCGAGGGTGAGGAGGTAGCGCTTCATGTCGGGGGAGGGGAGAAGGGGAAGGGACGAGCCGGGGAGGGCTCAGCGCGCGGACATCCAGTCCGCCGCCTCGCGCCAGAGGCCGGGCGCCACCCCGGGGCGGAAGAAGCCGAAGTGGCCGATGCGCTTGGCGCCGACCTCGGCGGGGGCCACGTGCCGCCGCGTGAGCGCGCGGCTCCCGTAGCGGGCGTGCAGCGCCTCCACGGCCGCGCGCGGCGCGAAGGGGTCGTCCGCGAAGCTGAAGGCCAGGATGGGGAGGGTGAGCGCCGCGTGACCGCTCCAGTCGCCCAGGTACTCCGGGCGGCTGCACCAGCGCGCCCACTCCAGGGCCACGCCGGCGGGGAGGTCCTCGCCCATCCCCAGGCGCCGCATGGGGAAGCGGCCCAGGGCGCGCGTGGTGAGCGGCATCACCACCTTCCAGAGCGCCGCGTAGGCGAGCTTCGTCGACGCCGGCCAGTGCCCCCACCACCCGCTCTGCGCCGCCACCGTCACCAGGGCGCGCAGCCGGGGCGCGTTCGGGGCGAGCCCGATCGCCTGCCCTCCGAAGCTGTGCCCCAGCGCGAAGAGCGACGCCCCCGGCCACCGCTCCGCCGCGTGGTCGATGGCCCCGGCCAGGTCGCGCTCCGCCCAGTCGCGCATGGTCGCGCGGAAGCCGCGCAGGCTCGGCGGGCGGCTCCCGCCCGTCCCCCGCCAGTCCCAGGTGAGCACGGCGAAGCCCTCCCCGGCCAGGAACTCCGCCAGCGGGCGGTACAGCTTCCGGCGCACCCCGGTGGCGGGCGCCACCAGCACCACGCGCCCGGGGTCGCCCGCCGGGTCGAAGCGCGTCGCGGCGAGCGGGAAGCCGTCCGCGGCGGGGAGGGTGAGGTCGCTCGGCATGGCTCAGGCGGGCTGAAGGAGGCCGCGGACCCGCTCGTTCGCCACCTCGCCGCCGTGCGCCACGCAGGCCCCGCGGAAGATCTCGTCCTCGAAGTCGGGGGTGAACGTCCCCTCCTTCACGAACTCGCCGATCATGGCCGCCACCGTGCGCGAGTACATCTGGCTGGCGTGCATCGGCATCTCCGCGGGGAGGTTCAGCGCCCCCAGCACCCGCACCCCGTTCCCGGTCAGCACCGTCTCGCCCGGGCGCGTGGCGGCGCAGTTCCCCCCGTTTGGCGCGGCCACGTCCACCACCACCGACCCCGGCGCCATGGCGAGCACCGCCTCCTCCGTCACCAGGAGCGGCGCCCGCATCCCGGGCACCAGCGCGGTGGTCACCACCACGTCCGCCGCGCCCACGTGGGGCACCAGCAGCTCCGTCTGGCGGCGCTGCCGCTCCTCGTCCAGGGCGCGCGCGTAGCCGCCCGCGGTCTCGGCGTCGCCCGTCTCCAGCTGCAGCTCCACGAAGCGGCCGCCCACGCTCTCCACCTGCTCGCGCGCGGCGGCCCGCACGTCGTACGCGGAGACCACGGCGCCCAGCCGCCGCGCCGTGGCGATGGCCTGGAGCCCCGCCACCCCGGCGCCCAGGACCAGCACCTTGGCCGGGCGGATCGTCCCCGCGGCGGTGGTCAGCAGCGGGAAGAAGCGGGGGAGCGCCTCCGCCCCCAGGAGCACGGCCCGGTACCCGGCGATGGTGCCCATGGCCGACAGGGCGTCCATCTTCTGGGCGCGGGTGGTGCGCGGCACCATCTCCATGCTGAGCGCCGTCACCCCGGCCGCGGCCAGCCGCGCCACCCCCTGCGGGTCGTCCAGCGGGCGGAGGAAGCCCACCAGCACGCTCCCGGAGCGCAGCAGCGGGAGCTCCTCCTCCGACGGGGGCTGCACCCGCGCCTGCACGTCCACGTCGTACGCCTCCGGGCGCGCCACGAGATGGGCCCCCGCCTCCTCGTACGATCCGTCGGGGAAGAAGGCGGCCTCCCCCGCGCCGCGCTCCACCACCACCTGCGCGCCGTCCTTCACCAGGCGGCCGACCACGTCCGGGACGAGCGCGACGCGGCGCTCCAGCGGCGCGGTTTCCTTGGGGACACCGATCAGCAGGGGCATGGCGGGCGTGGTCTGGCGTGGAATGGCGCGTGCGGCGGACGGAAGCCGCAACGAGGGGCCCCCGGAGAAGATGGAGCGCCCCCCCCGGCCTCACAAGGGGCGGGAAGGGCGCCGGACCGGGCGCACCTCAACTTTGCATCGCAAAGTACTTGACACGCGGACGACCCCGCGCTATCCTCTCCTCATGGCTACCGTACACCCCATCCGATCCGCCCCGGACGAAGAGCCCCTCGACCTGCACGCCAGGGCGATGGACAACCTGCGCTTCATCCGGGAGACCATGGAGCGCGCCGGGAGCTTCACCGCCGTCTCCGGGTGGGGGATGGTGGTGGTGGGCTTCACCGCCGTCGCCGCGGCGTGGGTCGCCTCGCGCCAGCACACGCCGGAGGCCTGGCTGGGCGTGTGGTGGGCGGAGGCGCTCTTCTCGCTGGGGATCGCCGGGTGGACCACGGCCCGCAAGGCGCGGGCGGCCCGGATGCCGCTCCTCTCCGGGCCCGGGCGCAAGTTCGCGTTGAGCCTGGCGCCGCCGCTGGTTGCGGGGGCGCTGCTCACCGTCTTCCTGTACGAGGCCGGGCTGGCCGCGGCGCTCCCGGGGACCTGGCTCCTCCTCTTCGGCACCGGCGTGGTGACGGCGGGGGCCTTCTCGGTGCGCATCGTCCCCGTGATGGGGATGTGCTTCATGGCGCTGGGGACGGCGGCGCTCTTCACTCCCGCCGCCTGGGGGAACGCCACCATGGCGCTCGGGTTCGGCGGGCTCCACCTGCTGTTCGGATCGGTCATCGCCTGGAGGTACGGTGGGTAAGGCCAAGCAGGCGCCCGGCGGGGGCGAGGACTTCGGCCTCCGCAGCATCGCTGGGGGCGGCGCCGCGGACGCCCCGGAGCTGGACCGGCTCATCCACGAGCGGGTGCGGCTGGGGATCGTCAGCGCGCTGGCGGTGAACCAGACGCTGACCTTCAATGCGCTCAAGGACATGCTGGGTCTCACCGACGGCAACCTGAGCGTGCACGCGCGCCGGCTGGAGGAGGCCGGATACGTGGCGTGCAGCAAGTCGTTCGAGGGACGGGTGCCGCGCACCGAGTACCGCCTCACGGCGGAGGGGCGCCGCGCCCTGGAGCTGTACCTGGACCACATGGAAGCGCTGATCCATGCCGTGCGCGACCGCTGAAACGGATTTTTTACGCCCTTGCGCTTTATGAGACAAAGCTCTTTTTCCGCGGACGTGTCGGGGATGCACGTGGCGATCATCATGGACGGCAACGGGCGCTGGGCCAGCGCGCGGGGGTGGCCGCGGGCGGCGGGGCACCGGACCGGCGCCCGCACGGTGCGCCGGATCGTCGAGGCGGCGCGGGAGATGGGGATCGGCACGCTGACCGTGTACGCCTTCTCTTCCGACAACTGGCAGCGCCCGGGGCGCGAGGTCACGGCGCTGATGCGGCTCTTCCGGGCGTACCTGGTGGCGGAGACGAAGCGCTGCGTGGAGAACGGGGTGCGGCTCAGCATCATCGGCCGGCGCGACCGGCTGGGCCCGGAGCTGCTCACCACGGTGGAGACGGCGGAGCGGACCACCGCCGGCGGGCGGGGGATGCACTTCCGGGTGGCGCTGGACTACTCGGCGCGCGACGCCATCCTCCGCGCCGCCGCGCGCCTGGGCGGCGGCGCCGAGCCCACCCGCGACGAGTTCGCCGCCGCCATCGCGGAGGAGATCCACTCTCCCGGGGGCGCCCCGGACGTGGACCTCCTGATCCGCACCGGGGGCGAGCAGCGCCTGAGCGACTTCCTCCTCTGGGAGTGCGCGTACGCGGAGCTGTTCTTCACGCCCAAGATGTGGCCGGACTTCACGCCCGCGGACCTGCGCGCCGCGGTGCGGGACTTCGCCGGGCGGGAGCGCCGCTTCGGGCGGGTGCTGCAGCCCACGGGGTAGACGGCGGACGGGGCGCGCCAGGCGGCGCGCCCCCATTCTCACCTCGGGAACGGAGGTCGGGACCATGACGGGAAGACCGGCACCGGCGGCGCCACGGCGGGCGCGCCGATCAGGCCCTCGCGTGCATAAACAGGGCTCAACCACTCACCCGGCAGGTGCGCGATGACCCCGCGCGCGGAGACGCTGGACCGGCCGCTCCCCGCCTGGGAGGTGGGGGAGCGCACCCGGGCGTCGCTCCTCCTGCTGGGCGCGGCGCTGGCGCTGGGCGTGCTGGGGAACGCGCTGTTCGACGGGGCTGGGCTGGGGATCAACGCCCTCGTCTGGGTGGCGGCGCTCCTGGGGGCGGCGGTGCTCCTGGCGCGCCGCACCGGCACGCCGCTGGAGGGGGAGGGGCGCTGGATGGCCCTCCCCGCCCTCTTCTTCGCGGCGGCGCTCGCCTGGCGCGCCTCCCCGGCGCTCGCGGCGCTCAACCTGCTGGCCCTGGCG
>DASYWD010000261.1 GCA_035936415.1 Longimicrobiaceae bacterium | reverse complement strand
GACCGGGTCTGGACCTTCCCGGCGCGGCAGACGGGGGAGAAGGAGACCGGGCTGGCCGTCCTCGCCGCCTATCCGGACGGCGGTGCGGCATCGGACCGCCGCGAGGTGTGGACGCTGGGGTACGAGGCGGAGCAGCCGATGGGAGGGAAGTCGCGGCGCGCCGATGCGCTCACGGAGCAGGCGGTCGCGCCGGTGGGGCGGGTGGAGCGGGTGATCGAAGGAGTGCTGCGGCGGCTCGGCACCGAGACCGAAGCGCCGCGGATGCACCCGGTGGAAGGGAGCCCCGCGCGCTGGGCGGAGCTGCTGGCGGAGGGAGGCGTCCGGCTTGACTCCGGCAGTGGAGAATGATTATTGTTTGCGTCAGGATTCCGCCTGTTCCCGACCGCGAGGCACCGTGCCATGACCGACTTCACGTACGCCGCCGCGGCTCCCCAGCGGGAGCTCTCGCCCTTCATCCACCTGTTCCGCCGCTACCTCCGGCAGCAGGGCCTCCCGGTCACGCAGCAGCGGGAGGTGGTCGCCGACGTGGTCTTCAACTCCTCCGAGCACCTTTCGGTCGAGGAGATCGAGGCGCAGCTGCGCTCCCGGGGCGAGCGGATCGGCAAGGCCACGATCTACCGCACCATGGAGATCTTGGTGCGGAGCGGGCTGGTGGAGGAGCACGACTTCGGCGAGGGGTTCAAGCGGTACGAGCACCTGTTCGGCCAGCAGCCGGTGCACGAGCACCTGATCTGCACCCACTGCGCCCGGGTCACCGAGTTCGAGCGCCCCGAGATCGGCCGCATCGAGGAGGAGGTGGCCCGGCAGCACGGATTCCTCCCCACTCGCCACCGCCTGGAGATCTACGGCCTCTGCGCCGACTGCCAGGCGCAGGGCGTGACGGTGGACTACCGGGGGCTCACCTGCCCGGCGCTGGACGTGGCCTGAAGGGCCCCACGGGGATTTCGGAATCAGAGAGAGCGGGGGAGGCGCCGGAGCGATCGGCGCCTCCCCCGCTTCGCGTTCCCCCGGCCCCGGCGTCGCACGCGGCTTGCGGTTGACGCGGCGCCGCCGACCGGCTCTCTTCCCGGCCGTTCACCGAGCCCGGAACACTCGACCGCGAGACCCATGACTGCCGACATCCCCGATACGCTGCGCGACCTTCCCTGGGAGCTCCCCCGCAACTTCCTGGGCCTGGAGGAAGAGGCGGGGAGCTGGGAGAGCGCCGACGTCGTCGTCCTCCCCATCCCGTACGAGGCGAGCGTCTCCTACCAGGGCGGCACCAAGCTGGGCCCGGCCGCCATCGTGGAGGCGTCGCGCTACATCGAGCTGTACGACCAGGAGCTGGACGCGGAGCCCGGCCCCGCGGTGGGGGTCTGCACGCTCCCGGCGCTCCACCTGACCTCCGCCGGGCCGGAGGCGGCCGTGCGAGAGCTGCGCGAGGCGTACGACGCCATCCTGGAAGCCGCGGGCGACCGGCTGGTGATCGGGCTGGGCGGGGAGCACTCCATCTCCAGCGCGCCCGTCCTGGCGCACGCCGCCCGGCTCGGCGAGGGCGAGAGGTTGTCCGTGCTGCAGTTCGACGCGCACAGCGACCTGCGGCTCGAATACGAGGGCTCGGCGTACTCCCACGCGGCCGTGATGTCCAGGTGCATGGACGACGCGGACATCGTCGCCGTGGGAATCCGGGCGCTCACCTCCGAGGAGCGCCAGCTCATCCGCGACCGCGAAGGGAGCATCACCACCATCTTCGCGGACGAGATGTGGCAGGACGACGCGTGGATCGACCGCGCCATGCAGGCCCTGCGCGACACCGTCTACATCACCTTCGACGTGGACTACTTCGACCCCTCGCTGATGCCCGCCACCGGGACCCCGGAGCCGGGCGGGCCCGAGTGGTACCGGACGCTGAAGCTCCTCCGCCGCGTGTTCACCGAGAAGAAGGTGGTGGGGGTGGACGTGGTGGAGCTGGCGCCCATGGGCGGGAACGCCGCGTCGGACTTCGTCGTGGCGAAGCTGGTGTACAAGATGATCGGGTACCGCATGCTGGCGGGGCGGGGGAGCGCCGCTCGTACCTCCGCGCCGCGGGAGACACTGGTGGCGACCGAAGACGCGTGACCGGGGCGGGGGTGGACTAAACACCCCTTCTTCATTATTTTACATGGCTGCTTTCGAGCGCGGGCACCTCCGTCGAGGCGCCCGCGGTTCGTTTGGGGCGACCTTCACCGACCATCCAGACCCCCGGGTCCGAGGGATAGAGCATGTCGATCCGCAACATCGCAATCATCGCGCACGTCGACCACGGGAAGACGACCCTCGTGGACCACATGCTCCGCCAGGCCGGGACCTTCCGCGAGAACCAGCACGTGCAGGACCGGGTGATGGACTCCAACCCGCTGGAGCGCGAGCGGGGGATCACCATCCTCGCGAAGAATCTCTCCGTCCGCTGGGGCGACACCAAGATCAACATCGTCGACACCCCGGGCCACTCCGACTTCGGGGGCGAGGTGGAGCGCATCCTCCGCATGGTGGACGGCGTGGTCCTGCTGGTGGACGCCGCCGAGGGCCCCATGCCGCAGACCCGCTTCGTCACGCGCAAGGCGCTGGAGCTGGGGCTGCAGCCCGTGGTGGTCATCAACAAGATCGACCGCGGCGACGCCGACCCGGCCCGCGTGCACGACGAGGTGCTGGAGCTGTTCATGGAGCTGGAGGCGGACGACTACCAGCTCGACTGCCCGTTCCTCTACGCGGTGGGCCGCGAGGGCGTCGCCATGCGCCACGCCCGCGACGCGCGCCAGAACCTGACGCCGCTCTTCGAGACCATCCTGGAGACGATCCCCGCGCCGCAGAGCGACGAGGAGGGGCCGTTCCAGATGCTGGTCTCCACCATCGACTACTCGCCGTACCTGGGGCGCCTGGCCATCGGGCGCATCGAGCGCGGCGTCGCACGCGTCGGCGAAGGCCTGGTGGTGCTGGAGCACGGGGCGGACGAAGGCGCCGCCCCCGTCCGCGCCCGCATCAGCAAGCTCTTCTCCTTCGAGGGGCTGGAGCGCGTGGAGACGGAGTCGGCGAGGGCGGGCGACGTGGTCGCCATCGCGGGGATCCCCGACGTGGAGATCGGCGCGACGGTCTGCGACCCCGAACACCCGGAGGCCATGGAAGGGATCGCGGTGGAGGAGCCGACCGTCTCGGTGGACATGATGGTGAACACGTCGCCCTTCGCCGGGCGGGAAGGGAAGTACGTCACCTCGCGGCAGCTCCGCGACCGTCTCTACAAGGAGCTGGAGCGCAACGTCGCGCTGCGGGTGGAGGACACCGACTCCGCGGACACCTTCACCGTGTCCGGCCGGGGCGAACTGCACCTGGGGATCCTCATGGAGACCATGCGCCGCGAGGGGTACGAGTTCGCGGTGTCGCGCCCGCGCGTGATCCTCAAGAAGGGTCCCGGCGGCGAGGTGCTGGAGCCGTACGAGGAGGTCACCATCGACGTCCCCGAGGGGCTCATGGGGCCGGTGATCGAGAAGCTCGGCCAGCGCCGCGCCGAGATGCTGGAGATGAAGAACCCCGGCGGGGGGCTGGTCCGGCTGGTGTACAAGGTCCCCGCGCGCGGCCTCTTCGGCTACCGCTCGGACTTCCTCACCGACACCCGCGGTGAGGGGATCCTCCACCACCGGTTCCTGGAGTACGGCCCGTACGTGGGCCCCATGAGCAACCGCAACCGCGGCGTGCTGGTGAGCATGGTCGACGGCGAGAGCATCGCCTTCGCGCTGGGCAACCTCCAGGAGCGGTCCACCTTCTTCATCGCGCCCGGGGTGGCGGTGTACGAGGGGATGATCGTGGGCGAGAACTCGCGCCCGGGCGACATGGAGGTGAACGTCGCCAAGGGGAAGAAGCTGACCAACATGCGCGCCTCCGGGAGCGACGACAACATCCTCCTGGAGCCCCCGCGCCAGATGACGCTGGAGGATGCGATGGGGTACATCGCCGACGACGAGCTGATCGAGGTCACCCCCAAGTCGCTCCGGCTCCGCAAGCGGCTGCTGAACGCAAGCGACCGGAAGAAGGCGTCTCGCGCCTCGGCCTGATCCGCGCGCCGAAGCGCCGATGTTCCGCACACCGAGCCCCGGGAAGCCCAGCTTCCCGGGGCTTGACACTTCCGGTGAGCGTTGTATGATTGCGGCGAGACGGCCCCGTGGTCGGCATCTTCCTTGCCGTCCGGATTCCCGCGGAGCGCCTTTCTCTCCCAACCTTTCAGGAGACTTCGGAATGACGGACGTGATCGTGCGGCCGGTGCGCGGCGAGACAGTGGAGCTTGAGGAGCTGCTGGTCGCCCGGTTCGATGACGCAGAAGAGGACGCCTGGGACGGTGACGGAGAAGAGGACTGGGACGAGGACGGCGACTGGGACGACGAGGACGACGACTGGGACGACGAGGACGACGACTGGGACGACGACGAGGACGAGGAGTGGGGTGACGACGAGGAGTGGGAGGAGGGCGAGGACGCCTGACCCCTTGACCGGGAGCCCGGCGGCGGCTAGATTTTCTCCCCTTGCCCGATGCGGGACGCGCTTCGCGGAGCGCCTCGGGCGGGGGTTGACGGACGGACCTTGAACGGTTAAGTTTTAGGTCTGTCCAGCGGGCGATGCCCGCGAAGACGAGTGTTTGAAAATCGAGGTTTGGATGTCTGTGCGGACCTCGCCTGGGAGCACACCTTCTCCCGGGCTGGTGCAGCGCGCGACGAGCGCGTGAGCACGAGAGGACGTCAAAGGCGAAAATTCCGAACGGAACGAATGCGTTCTGTTCAAATGGAGCTACATCGAACGATCTCATGGAGAGTTTGATCCTGGCTCAGGACGAACGCTGGCGGCGCGCTTAACACATGCAAGTCGAACGGGGCTGCTCCTTCGGGGGCGGCCTAGTGGCGAACGGGTGCGTAACACGTGAGCAACCTGCCCCTGCATGGGGG
>DASYWD010000260.1 GCA_035936415.1 Longimicrobiaceae bacterium | reverse complement strand
AGAGAGTGTGGAGGCGAGAGCCGACGCGCTGCAATGCTCCGAGGCGATCGTCTTCATACAGCAAACCCTCCGATGGATGTGACCCATCGGAGGGTTTGTTGCTTCAACTCCCGGACCTCAATCTCCGGGATGACTCATGTCTACTCGTTCGGGAGGGGCGCCGCTCAGCTGAACACGGCCTCGTACTGCATCTCGCCGCCCGCCGGTCCCACCGGCACCAGGAAGAGCTCGAACGTTCCGATGCCGTCGTGCTGCAGTCGATAGATCCGCTGCGGGAGGACGGGCGAGAGCGGCCCGTGGAAGGTGAGCGTGAACGGCACCCGGTGCCCATCCGACCCGCTCCCCCAGGTCCGCGCGCTCGCCAGCCGCGCCTCGATGCTGCTCCCGTCGTCCGCGTGGATCCGGAACGGCTCGCCGACGTGGCCGGCGAAGGTCTCGTGCGTGAACGTCTCGATCATCTGGGTCTCCATCTGGGGCGAACGGGGTCGGGGCGGGTGCAGCGTGGCCGGAAGGGAAAGATGCAGCCCGCGCGCTCCGGCGCAACCGCCGCGCCGCCGCGTCCCGATTTGACACCGGGCCGCGCGGCAATTCAGTTGCGGGGGCGGCCCCTCTTCCATTCCTTGCCCTCCACCCCTCCAGCGCCATGAAGCCAGCCGCCCTCCCGCTCCTCCTCGCCCTCGCCGCCTGCGCACCGACGGCGCCCGCGGTGGCGCCGCCCGCGCCGGATGCGCCCGGCGTGTCGCCCCGGCTCGCGCCGCTCGCCGCGGAGATCGGCCGCATCGTGGCCGGCCTCCCCGGCGACACGTTGGAGGTTTCGGTCGCGCTGCTGGACCTGGAGAGGGGCGACTCGCTGCTGGTGAACGCCCGCGAGCGGATGCACGCGGCCAGCACCATGAAGGTGCCCGTGATGCTGGAGCTGTTCCGCCGCGCGGACGCGGGGGAGCTGTCGCTGGAGGACTCCGTCCCGGTCCGGAACGAGTTCCGCAGCATCGCCGACGGGAGCGGCTACGCCCTCAGCGCAGACGACGACAGCGAGCGGGAGATCTACGCGCGCCTCGGCCAGCGGATGACGGTGCGCGAGCTGATCGGCCGGATGATCGCCCGCTCCAGCAACCTGGCGACCAACCTCCTCATCGACCTGGCGGACCCGGCGAGGATCGCCGCGACGCTCGCGGAGCTGGGCGCGTCGGAGACGGTGGTGCTGCGCGGCGTGGAGGACGGGCCCGCGTACCGCGCGGGGATGAACAACACCACGACGGCGTACGGGCTGATGAAGACGCTGCAGGGGATCGCCGCCGGGCGGTCGGCCTCGCCCCGAGCGACGGAGGAGATGCTGGCGATCCTGGAGCGCCAGGAGTTCCGGGAGATGATCCCGGCCGGGCTCCCGCCGGGGGTGCGGGTGGCGAACAAGACCGGGTGGATCACCGGGATCGAGCACGACGCCGCCATCGTCCTCCCGGAGGGGCGGCGCCCGTACGTGCTGGTGGTGCTGACGCGGGGGTTCCGGGACCGTGAGGCGGCGCGCCGGGTGGCGCGCGAGGTCTCCCGCGAGGCGTACCGGACGGTCGTGGGGAGGTAGCCGGCTACTCCGCCGGGACCACCGACTCGATCCGCTCCCCGTCCCGGACCCGGGCGCGCCCGCTGTTCACGGAGCGCCGCTCCTCCATGGCGCCGTCGTCGCGGCGCACGCGGAGGACCACCTGCGAGGCGCGGGTCAGCGCGGGGTTCCAGGTGGCGGTCCGCCCCTCGTCGGAGAGGCGCGCGGGGAGTGGCTCGGACATGGCGAAGCCCCGGGGCTCGGGTTGGACGGTCCCGGCGCACCGGGGTATATTCGGAACGAACGTTGCACCACGCGAGGGTGCGGCGCCCACGAACGACGACCAGGAAGATCCCATGCCCGATATCCAGTGCACCCGCTGCGGCCAGGAGCGCCCCGCCGTCGCCTACGCCCCGTTCAACAACGAGCTGGGGAAGCGGATCCACGCCGAGATCTGCCAGGTCTGCTGGGGCGAATGGCTACGCCAGCAGACGATGCTGATCAACCACTACGGGCTCAACGTCCGCGACCCGGAGGCGAAGCAGTTCCTCACGGAGAACACCGAGAAGTTCCTCTTCGGCACCGGCGACACCGAGCAGGTGGACACCAGCAAGAAGGGCACGATCAGCTGGTAGCCGCCGTAGCGGACGGCGACACGAAGGGCCGCCTCCACCGGGGCGGCCCTTCGCGCGTCGGGGTCTGCTCCGCCCTCAGGAAACGCCCGCCACGCCCGCCGCGGCGCGCTTCCGCTCCGCCCCGGCCAGGATCGCATCCGCCACCGGCGACGGGTCGAACCGCACCGGGTCCGTGGTGGGCAGCCCGGTCTCGTCCTGCGTCCGCTTCACCGCCGCGCGGGCCTCCTCCTCGGTCATGTCCCAGGTGTTCAGGCAGATGGCGATCACCTTGGACGACGGCTTCAGCGGCGCGATGGCCCCCTCGCAGATCCGGATCGTCTCCTGCACCGAGGGGAGCTGCATCCACGAGTACACGTCGTAGCGGTTGTACGGGCACCGCCGCGAGGGCTGGTGGCAGAGCACCATCCCGTCCGGCATGGAGCCGTGCAGCAGCCCCAGCGTCACCCCCGAGTAGCCGGGGTGCACCAGCGAGCCCTGCCCCTCCACCAGCACCACCTCGTTCCCCTCCGCCGCCTGGAGCACCAGCCGCTCGGCCGCCCCCGCGACGAAGTCCGCCACCACGGCGTCCACCGAGATCCCCCACCCCTCGATCAGGATCCCCGTCTGGCCGGTGGGCGCGAAGCCCACCCGCGTCCCCCGCCCCGCCAGCGCGTCGCGGAGCTGCAGCGCCGCCGTCATCTTCCCGATGTTGCAGTCGGTGCCCACCGTCAGCACCGAGTAGGCGTCCACCAGCCGCGCCTTCCCGTGCGAGACCGGCAGATCCGCGGGCGGGCGGCGCAGGTCCACGATCTTCGTCCCCCGCGCCGCGGCCAGCGCCGACAGCTCCGGGTCCAGCCCCAGGTAGAAGTGGAGGCCGCTCACCAGGTCCAGCCCCTCCTCGATCACCCGGCGCAGCACCGGGCGCCACTCGTCCGGGAGCTGGCCGCCCTGCGGGGCGATCCCCACCAGCACGGCGGTGGGGCTCATCGCCAGCCCCTCGTCCAGGGTGCCCAGCACCGGCGTGGAGCCGCCGAAGCCCAGCACGTCCTGCACGGTCCTCCCGGCGTGGCGCGAATCGACTACCGCCACGATCCGCTCCGGGAGGTAGCGGACGGCGCTGTTCGCGGTCTTGGTGGTCTGCGGGCCGAAGTGCCCCTCGGCCAGGATCAGGTACCGGTAGTCGTTCATCATGTCGGACGGAAGTCGGAGAGGAGTGCGCGCCGGGTCAGACCGAGGGCTCCCCGGTGCGCTCCAGCAGGGCGGGGATGCTGACGTCGGCCGCGGAGGGATGCGCGAGCACCACCCCCTCCGGGAGGACCAGCTCCACGGGCGCGTCGCGCACGAAGCGGCGGAAGCCGCGCCCCTCCAGCAGCCGGTGGATGTACACGCGGCGGATGATGACGATGGCCGTGGCGAGCACGGGGACCGCCACCACCAGCCCGATGGCCCCCAGCAGCTCCGCCATCACCAGCACGCTGAGGATGGAGAGCACCGGCGGCAGGTTGATCTGCCGCTCCATGATGACCGGGTGCACGAAGTTGGCCTCGAACAGGTGCACCACCACCCCGAGCAGCACCACCAGGAAGGCGTGGAACGCCCCCGCCGAGCCCAGCACGAAGAGCGCGGGGAGGAGGGTGGAGACCAGCGTCCCGAAGAAGGGGACCACCACCACGATCCCCGTGAACACGCCGAAGGCCAGCGCGTACGGCACCTCCAGGGCGACGAGCCCCACCCAGGTCAGCGTGCCCAGGACGATCATCGCCAGGATCTGGCCCACGATCCAGGCCCGCAGCGTGGTCCCGAGGTCGGAGAGGATGTCGCGCGCCAGGTCGCGGTGCACCGGCGGCACCAGCACGATGATCCCCTCGCGGTAGAGCGACGGCCGCAGCGTCAGGTACACCGCCATCACCAGCACGCTGACCAGGTGGATCAGGAAGTTGATCCCCCCGAACACGTACGGGATGAGCCCGGCGAAGTACCCGCCCAGGTTGCCGAGGAGGGTGTCCATGTAGGCCACCGTCTCGTCCGGCGAGGGGAGGAGCTGCGCCAGGAGCGGAGAGCGCTCCGCCAGCTCCAGGAGCGCGTCCCGCCACCCCACCAGGAGGCTGGGGAGCGCGCTGATCAGCCCCTGCGTCTGCTCCAGCACGGGCGGAACGATCAGCCAGCCGATCCCCACCAGCCCCACGGTGGTGAGGATCACGGCCAGGAGCAGCCCCCAGCGGCGCGGAAGGCGCGCCCGGCGCTCGAAGAAGTCGGTGACCGCGCCCAGGTACAGCGAGAGCAGCGCCGCGATGAAGAAGAGCAGCAGGGTGTCCGCCACGCTGTACACGAACAGCAGGAGGAGCACCGTGAGCACCGCCGCGGCGAGGAGCCCGTACGACGGCCGTGGCAGTGTGGTGTCTCGCAAGGGTGCCGGGAGGAAGAAGACCAGGGCCGGCGCGACGGCGCCGGCCCTGGAAGCTATCGAACGCCGCGCCCGAAGGAAAGCGGCCCGCGCGGCGCATCAGGCCCGGCCGCGCTCCTCCTCCTCCAGCGCCTCGAACTCCTCGAGCAGCTCGGCGTCGTGGATCCGGTCGGAGCCGCCCCCGCCCTGCGCCGGCCGCGTCTCGTCGCCCCCCAGCGCCTGCGTCCGGTCCGCGTCGAAGGCCTCGGTGGCGTCCGCCCCGGCCTGCTGCTGCGGGCCGTTCCCCGCCGGGAGCCGCTGCCGCTCGCCCGCGCCCAGCTGGCGCCCCTCCGCGGGGGGCGGGGGCGGGAGGACGCCCATCTTCTGCTTGAGCTCCAGGAGGCGCGCCTCGGCGTCGCCGCCCTTGTCGAGCGCCGCGAACTCCCGCTCCAGCGGATCGCCGGAAAGGTCCTCCGCCACCTCGGCCGCCGCCAGGGCGCGCCGCTCGTTCTCGCCGATCCGCTCCGCCATCCGGTCGAACGCCTCGAAGGCGGACTTGTCCGACAGGCCGGACATGGTCTCGTGGATCCGCTTCTGCGCCTGCGCCCGCTTCTGCTGCGCGATCAGGAGGTTCTTCTTGCGGCGCGCCTCCTCGATCTTGGTGTTGAGCTGGCGGAGCGCGTCCTTGAGCTTCTCCGTCTCCTGCGCCTGCCGCTGCCAGGTCTCGTGCAGCGTCTGGGCGCGCTCACCGTGCTCCTGCTGGCGCAGCAGCGCCTGCCGGGCCAGGTCGTCGCGCTCCTGCCGCACCGCCAGCATGGCGCGCCGCTCCCATTCCTGCGAGTGCTTGAACTCCTCCTCGACCTGCGCCTTGAGCCGGCGCTCGTCCGCGATCGCCACGGCGACTTCCTGCTTCGCCTTGGTGAGCTGCTCGCGCATGTCCAGGATGACCTGGTTGAGCATCTTTTCCGGGTCTTCCGCCCGGGCGATCAGGTCGTTCAGGTTCGACCGGATCAGCGTGGAGAGCTTGGTGAAGATTCCCATGTTCTCTTCGGTTGAGGCCCGCGGGCGGACCCGTCAGCAGTCGCGGAAGGGAGAGAGCACGTCCAGGTGCGTAGCCAGCGCCACCTGGAACGAGTCCACCGTGGCCTGGAACTCGTTGAAGTCCAGGTTCTCCAGCTCAAGCGTCTCGGTGAGGATCACGTCGTCCTCCTCCAGCGCGTAGGCCGCGTGCACCAGGTCGGTCGCGTTCAGCTCCAGGAGCTTGCGGTAAAGCCTGGAGCACAGGGCCTCGTCCCCGGGCACGTCCAGGACCTTGACGCGGAACACGAGCACCGGGGGCGAGTGGTTGATCGCCAGCCGGACCCCGTTGTCGTCCTCGTCCATGGGGGCCACCCAGAGCCCCTCCTCCACCTCCTCGTACGTCAGATCCGTGCGGATCAGGTAGCTTTCCACGTCCTCTCGCGTCAACATGCGCGTCTCCGGATTCGGGATCGGGTCGGACTTCAGACGATTCAAGCAACTGCCGGTACGGGCGTGCCCCCGGCTGCGCCGGGGTCGGGCTGCGGCGCCGTAGGACACGAAACGACCGTGTCCAACGGCGGCGAGCCCCGCAAACTGCGCGGGTCTCGCCCCTTCGGGCTCGCATCCCTCACGCGGGGCTCTCGCGCGTGGTCCCGCCGTTCTCCCCTCCCCCTTGCGGGGAGGGGCCGGGGGAGGGGGTCCCCTCGCCGGGGGCGAGCAGCCGGAGCATGAAGGACTGCTCCTCGGACAGCCGCGCCACCTCCGCCGCCAGGCGATCCACCTCCTCGCGGAGGCGGGCCGTCTCCTCCGCCGCTCCGGGGAGGGCGTTCGCCCCGCGGCGGACCCGGTCGGCGTAGGCGCGCGCGATCGGACCGACGACGAAGACGATGAGGAGGATCAGGACGACCAGCGGCATGGGGAGGGTACGCGGGGGCCGGAGGAAAAGTTTCGGAGCGGCGGCCTAGCGGCTGATCCCGCTCGGCTTCCCGGAGGGGCGCGCGCCCAGCTGCACCAGGCGCTGCGCCGAGGGGGTGGTCGCCAGCCCGCCCATGGCCGTTTCGCGGTACGCGGCGGGCATCCGGCGCCCCACCTCGCCCATCACGTCGATCACCTCGTCCGCGGTCACCGGGAAGTCCAGCCCGGCCAGCGCCATCTCCGCCGAGGAGACCGCCTGCATCGCCGCCGACGCGTTGCGGTAGATGCAGGGGATCTCCACCAGCCCCCCGATGGGGTCGCAGATCAGCCCCAGCATCCCCTGGAGCGAGAGCGCCACGGCGGTGGACACCTGCTCGTCGGTCCCGCCGTAGAGCCAGGTCACCGCCGCCGCGGACATCGCCGCCGCCGTCCCGGTCTCCGCCTGGCACCCGCCCTCCGCGCCGGCCAGCGAAGCGCGGTGCGCGATCACCCCCCCCACCCCCCCCGCCACCAGCATGGCGTCCACCAGGCGCTCCTCGTCGACCTTCATGAACTCGCCCACGCTGATCAGCACCGCGGGGAGCACGCCCGCGGCCCCCGCCGTCGGCGCCGCCACGATCAGCCCCATGGCGGCGTTCACCTCCAGCGTCGCGATGGCCCGCGCCAGCGTGGTGGTGACGCGCGGCCCCAGTATCTGCGCCCCGTTCTCGTGCAGGAGCCGCGCGCGCCCGCCGGTGAGCCCGGAGGGGGAGCGCGCCTCCCCCTTCAGCCCCTCCTCGATTGCCGAGCGCATGATCCCCAGCGTCCGCGTGATCCGCGCCCGTACCTGCTCGGCGGTGGCGCCGGTCTCCGCGACCTCCGCGTCCAGCACCACCTGCGGGAGGGGGTGCCCGGTCTGTTCGGCCTCGCGGAGCAGCGACTCGATGGAACGGTGCATCGGAATGTAGAATGTCGGATGAAGAATGTAGAAAGGCGGCCCGGCGCCATCTCCCTGCAAGAAGCCTGCTTACCCCTTTCTACGTTCTACATTCTTCATTCTCCATTCATTCGTCCGTCAGCTGATCCTGTCGATCCGCCGCGCCCAGCGCAGCCACGGGAACGACCGCACCGCCGCCAGCGCCGAGTCCGACACCGGCTCGTCCGCCTCGATCGTCATCAGCGCGTCCTTGTAGCGCCCCGTGCGGTCCACCCGCATGGTCGCCAGGTTCACGCCGTGCCCGGCCAGGATCGCCGTGACCGCGGCGATGGTCCCCGGCTCGTCGTGCGCCAGGAGGACCAGCGTATGATAGTCCCCCTCCAGGTCCACGGCAAAGCCGTCCACCTCGTCCACCCGCACCCGGCCGCCGCCCACCGAGGCGCCGCGCACGACGGCCTGCTCCTCGCCGCGCCGCACCTCCAGGATGGCGGTGTTGGGGTGCGCGTCCGGCCCCAGGTCCACCTCCTGGAACTCCCAGGCGAGCCCCGCCGCCTCCGCCTCCTCGTACGCGCTGCGGAGGCGCAGGTCGTCCGGGGCGAGCCCCACCAGCCCGCCCACCATGGCGCGGTGCGTGCCGTGCCCCTCCCCCGTCGCCGCGAAGGAGCCGTGCAGGCGGATCAGGGCATGCTCCGGCGTCTCGCCCAGGATGGCGCGCGCCATCAGCCCCAGGCGGCACGCGCCGGCGGTGTGCGAGGAGGACGGCCCCACCATCGTGGGGCCCAGGATGTCGAAGAGTGAGACCATGCTCGGAACCCGGGTGCAGGGAGCGCAGCGGGAAGGATACGCGCTCCAGGGTCCGCGAGCAAAGGCCGCGCCGGGCGGCGCGGCTCAGTGCGGGCGGAGCGCCCGCGCCACCAGCCCGATCCCGCCCGCCAGGAGCCCCAGGATCATCACGGTGTTGAAGAGGCTGGTCGGCTGGAACCAGATGCGCAGGCTGGCGATGATCCCGGCGAGGATGATGACCGATCCCGTGAAGAGAAGGGCCCAGCCGAGCACCGACCTCCCGTTGAAGAAGAGGATCCCGATCCCCACCAGGAGCGGGACCATGGAGAGCCCGAAGGCGTCATACCCCCAGAGCGTCCACCCGCCGCTGGTCACCATCACGCGGGAGGTCAGCAGGTAGCCGCCGGCCACCACCATGGCGACCCCGGCAAGGAACTCTACCAGGCCACCGGAGGTGCCGCCCGGGTTGCGAAGGCGCGTGTCTTCCATGCTGGGTCTCATCGGGAGGGAGTCCAGGAGGTGCCGTCAGCTCTCACAGATTACGATCCGCCCCCGGGCGGCGCCAGGATCTTCGATGGGAAGAGGTGCTCCCCCGGACGGAAGCCGCCGTCCCGTTCAGCGAGCCCGCGAAGGCCGCGGAGAGGCCGGGAGAGTAGAGGGGGGCCAAAGGCTTTCTCGCGTGACGGCAACGGAAAGGGCTCACACAGAGGAAGCAGGGGAAGCAGAGGAAAAGCACCAGGCGGGAGCAGTCCTCTGCTTCCTCTGCTTCCTCTGCTTCCTCTGCGTGCCTCCTGCCGTGGACGGGCCGGAAGAAGGGGTCTCCCGTCGGCAAGAGGAGCTACACCTGCTTCGCCTTCCGCCCGCGCTTGGGCTTCGGGGCGGGCGCCGCCACCTCCGCGACCGGCTGCGCACCGTTCAGCATGGACGCGAGGAAGCGCCCGGTGTACGAGCGGGGGTTCGCCGCCACCGCCTCCGGCGGCCCCTGCGCCACGATCTCGCCGCCGGCGGGACCGCCCTCCGGCCCCAGGTCCACGATCCAGTCCGCCGTCTTGATCACGTCCAGGTTGTGCTCGATGACCAGGACGGTGTTCCCCTTTTCCACCAGCTTGTGGAGCACCTCCAGGAGCATCCGCACGTCCTCGAAGTGCAGCCCCGTGGTCGGCTCGTCCAGGATGTAGAAGGTCTGCCCCGTCGCCACCTTCGCCAGCTCGGTGGCGAGCTTCACGCGCTGCGCCTCGCCGCCGGAAAGGGTGGTGGCCGCCTGCCCCAGGTGGATGTAGCCCAGCCCCACGTCGGAGAGCACCTGCAGGTGCCGCCGGAGCCGGGGGACCGCCTCGAACACCTCCAGCGCCTCGTCCACCGTGAGGTCCAGCACGTCGGCGATGGTGTGGCCCTTGTAGTAGACCTCCAGCGTCTCCCGGTTGTAGCGCTTCCCTTTGCAGACCTCGCAGGGGACGTACACGTCCGGGAGGAAGTGCATCTCGATCTTCACCAGCCCGTCGCCCTGGCACGCCTCGCAGCGGCCGCCCTTCACGTTGAAGGAGAAGCGGCCGGGGGTGTACCCGCGCATCTTGCTCTCCGGCAGCTCCGCGAAGAGGTCGCGGATGATGGTGAAGAGCCCGGTGTAGGTGGCGGGGTTGGAGCGCGGCGTCCGCCCGATGGGCGACTGGTCGATGTCCACCACCTTGTCCAGCAGCTCCAGCCCGGTGATCCGCTCGTGCGCGCCCGGGACCGTCTTGGCGCGGTAGAACTTCCGGGCGAGCGTGTTCCAGAGGATGTCGTTCACCAGGGTGGACTTCCCCGACCCCGAGACCCCCGTGACCGCCACGAAGGACCCCAGCGGGATCCGCACGTCCAGGTCGCGCAGGTTGTGCTCCCGCGCGCCGTGGATCACCAGCTCCCGCCCCTCGCCGGCCGCGCGGCGCTCCGCCGGCACCGGGATCCGGCGCTCACCGCGCAGGTACGCGGCGGTGAGCGAGTCGGGCGCGGCGAGGACGTCCTGCAGCGTCCCCTCCGCCACCACGCGGCCCCCGTGGCGTCCGGCGCGCGGGCCCAGGTCCAGCACGTGGTCCGCGGCGCGGATGGTGTCCTCGTCGTGCTCCACCACCAGCACGGTGTTCCCCAGGTCGCGGAGCGCCTTGAGCGTCTCCAGCAGCCGCTCGTTGTCGCGCTGGTGCAGCCCGATGGAGGGCTCGTCCAGGATGTAGAGCACCCCCACCAGCCGCGAGCCGATCTGCGTCGCCAGGCGGATCCGCTGCGCCTCGCCGCCGGAAAGGGTCTCCGCGGAGCGGCCCAGCGTCAGGTACTCCAGCCCCACGTTCACCAGGAAGGAGAGCCGCTCCGTCACCTCCTTGAGGATGGGCGCGGCGATGTCCTTCGGCAGGTGCGGCAGGTCGGCGAGCGACCGGAAGAAGGGGAGCGCCTCCCCCACCGGCATCGCCACCCCGTCGCCGATGGAGCGCCCCCCCACCGTCACCGCGAGGCTCTCCGGGCGCAGTCGCGCCCCCCCGCAGGTGGTGCACGGGAGCACCGACATGTACTCCTCGAGCTGCTCGCGGAGCGAGTCGCTGGACGAGTCGCGGTAGCGCTGCTCCACGTCGCGCAGGATCCCGCCCCACTTCAGCTTCTTCGGCACGGTCCCCGCACCCGCCGCGTCGGCACCGTGGAGGAGCACCTGCCGCACGTTCTCCGGGAGGTCGCGCCAGGGGGTGTTCAGGTCGAAGTCCATGGCCGCGGCCAGCCCCTCCAGGATGGTCCCGCGGAGGTGCCCGCGCGGCACGCCCCAGGGGAGCACCACCCCCTCCAGGATGGAGATGGAGGAGTCGCCCAGCACCAGGTCCGGGTTGGGCTCGCGGCGGGTCCCCAGCCCCCCGCACGCCGGGCACGCCCCGTACGGCGAGTTGAAGGAGAACTGCCGCGGCTCCAGCTCGGGGATGTTCACCCCGCACTTGGCGCAGGCGTAGTGCTCAGAGAAGAGGTGCGCGCTGGGCGGGCCGCCGTCCAGGTGCGCGTCCACCTCCACCACCCCTTCGGCCATGCGCAGCGCCGTCTCCACCGAGTCGGCCAGGCGCGAGCGGTCCTCCTCGCGCACCACGAGCCGGTCCACCACCAGCGCGATGTCGTGGTTCTGGCGGCGGTTCAGCTTGGGCGGGCTCTGCAGCTCGATCAGCTCGCCGTCCACGCGGGCGCGGACGAAGCCCTTGCGGAGCATCTCCTCGAACAGCTCGCGGAACTCGCCCTTGCGGCCGCGCACCAGCGGCGCCAGGACCTCGATCCGCGACCCCTCCGGCCACGCCAGCACCTGGTCCACGATCTGGGTGGCGCTCTGGCGGCGCACCGGCTCGTGGCACTCCGGGCAGTGGGGGGTCCCCACCCGCGCCCAGAGGAGGCGGAGGTAGTCGTACACCTCCGTCACCGTCCCCACGGTGGAGCGCGGGTTCCGGCCGGCGGTCTTCTGCTCGATGGAGATCGCCGGGGACAGCCCCTCGATGGCGTCCACGTCCGGCTTCTCCATCATCCCCAGGAACTGCCGGGCGTACGCGGAGAGCGACTCCACGTAGCGGCGCTGCCCCTCGGCGTAGATGGTGTCGAACGCCAGAGACGACTTTCCGCTCCCGCTCAGCCCGGTGATGACGGTGAGGCGGTCGCGGGGAATGGCGACGTCGATGTTCTGCAGGTTGTGCTCGCGGGCGCCGCGGACGACGAGGTATTCGCCGTCCACCGCCGCTCCGTCCGCACCCGGCCGCTGCCCCGTGGCGGGGCTGGGGGAATTCTGGATCATCCCGAAAATTTACCGCAACGCCCGCCGGGATTCAACTGCGGATCCCCGCGGGCGCCCGCACGAGCGAAGCCCTCCGGTGGACGGTTCCACCGGAGGGCTTCGCCTACGTTCCGCCGGCCCGGGGGCGGCCGGCGGGCGCTCGCGCTACTGGATCTCCATCCTCAGCTCGCACATGTCCGGCCCGCAGAGCGTGCCGGGGGCGTGGAGGCGCAGGAGCCCCCAGAGACCGCCGCTGAAGGTGAACGAAGGCTGGTCGCGGTACAGGTAGTCGCCCAGGACCCCGAACCGCCCGCCGATCCGGGGAAGGAGCACGTCGAAGTGGTTCGTCGGCCCGTGCATGTGGCTGCTCCCCTTCCATTCGGTGAGGCCGTTGTGGCCCAGGCTCCTGGAGCCGCTCACGTAGGGGAGCTCCGCCCAGACGTGGCCGTGCAGCTGGAAGATGTGGTTGCGCTGGTGGCCGCCCGGCTGCAGGACCCGCATGCGCACGTCCATCTCCGCATCCACGGGGAAGACCGGCGTCTGGGGATCCCCGCCCACCTGCGCGTTGCTGAGCACCTTGCTGAAGTCCATGCCGCGTGTCTGCTCCAGCGGGGTGCCGGGCGCGTAGCCTTTCCGGAACCAGAGGGGCTCGGTCCGGTAGTTGAACGCCTTCTGCCCCGAGTCTTCCGCGTCCTCCGCGTCCGCCAGGTTGGGAATGGGGGACCCGTTCCCGTAGCGGAGGTTGAGGTCGTCCTGGAAGAGGAGGACGAACTCCACGAACTTGGGCGTGCACCAGGTGCCACCCTGGCAGGTGTCTTCGGTCATCGGGGGAGGATTGAGGAGCACCGTGGCGATGGACCGCGTCGGGAAGGGGGTGCTCCCGCTCTGACCCTCGTACCAGGTGGCGTACTGCGGCTCGACGATGAGCGCGCCGACCGCCCCCTTGCTGCTGTGCTTGATGGGGTCCGACGGCGCCAGGTTCACCGCTCCGAACTCCACCGGGGTCGCCGTGATGCTGTTGTCCGGCTGAAGGATGAGGTCGCCCGCGTACCACTGGTACGTGATCGAGTCCCCCGGCGCGGCGGTCTGGACGGGGTTGAAGCCCACGTTGGTCCCGTCCCCGCGGGTCACGTCGTAGGAGATCAGCTGCGGGTGCAGCCCCACGTGCGCGGAGGGCCTCACCTGGTTCGCGTTGAACTTGTCGACGATCATCGGCAGCGTGTTGTACCCGTCCAGGTCCGGCGGAGTGCTCGGAAGGCGGTTCCGCAGGGTCAGCTGCACGCAGTCTCCGGCGGCCGCCCGCAGGAACAGCGGCTCCACGGGCACGTCGGGCTTGAGGACGCCCTGCGCGTCGAGGTCGGAGCTGCGGACGTAGAGGATGCCGGTGGGGTCGTGCAGCGGCCCCACTCCGGCTGCGCCCGGCCGGGAGTTGTAGACCAGCGTCCCCCCGGGCAGCCCGTCCCTGGCCGAGATCGCGCTCACCGAGTAGGTGCGCAGCGGCGCGCCCTTCGGGCAGATCCCGCTGAAGTCGCTGAGGTTCTTGACGGTGAACTTCCCCCCGTCGTTGTTGGGGAGCCGGAGAAGGTTCGCGTCGCCCCGCACGTAGGAGCGCATGATCCCCCAGAGCCCGTTCCACAGGTCGTCCGTGGACGAGCCGGCGCGGTAGAGGTAGTCGGCCTGGCTCCCCTGGAAGTTCTTGGGGAGGGGCGGGAGCAGGAACTCGTAGTGCTCCGAGATCCCCATCGCCTGGCTGCTCCGGTACCCCGAGTTGCTGTCGGAGGGCTCGAAGCGCCAGCGCGGAGCGTGGACGCTGAAGTTGTGTCCCTCCTCGTGCGCCCCCACCAGGATGCGCATCTGCACCCGGTCGCCCTCGAACGCCCGCATCAGGGGTGTGAAGGGATCGCCGGGCTGTACGCCCCCGGTCAGCGCCGGATACACGCCCGGCTGCACGTTCAGGCGCGCGTCCGCCCGCGTCACCCTGGAGCTGAACGCGTAGGACAGGTCCCCCGCCGTCCCCGCCGCCTGCGTGTTGGTGGCGGGATCGCGCACCCGGAGCGCAATGGGCTCGTTGCGGTAGTTGACCACCATGGTCCCCGGCTCGTCCGCGGAGACCAGCTCCGGGCAGGGCGGCGCTCCCCCGTTCGGGCAGGCCTTCGCCACCGGCGGACGCAGCAGGTACGGCAGCTTCGGACTGGGCTCGAACCGCCCCGGCGGGTTGACGGCGTTCGCCGGGTCCGCGATCCCCACAGTCACGTGCCCGGTGACCGGGTCCGTGAAGCTCTTCGGCGCCAGGTTGGCCTCCGCGGTGTAGGCGAGCGTGAAGTCCGCCACCTGCACGTTGAACTCACGGTAGCTCTCCGCCGGGTCGGCCGTCAGGATGTCGGCCCGCCAGCTCGTGGGCCCGCCGTCGTGCCGCCCGCCGAAGGTGGTCCCCGTCTCCGGGTCTCTCCAGGTGGAGCCCTTCGGCTCGGTGACGAGCCCGGCGTAGAGCCCGGCCTGCTGGTGGGTGCTGGGGCCGAAGTGGTCGTGCGTGAACACGGTGCGCAGCGTGCGGTCCTGCCCCTGCGCGTTGAGCACGTCGTCCACGTACCAGCGCTGGATCGTCTCCTGCGCCCCCACCCACTCGTTGTTCGGTCCCGCCCCGAAGAAGGGGTGCGCCTTCGCCACCGGGCAGCCGAAGCTGCCGTCGCGCGGGTCGCTGGCCGTGCACTGGTTCTGCTTGCGCAGGGCGTGGACCCGCTCCACCACCTCGCCAGGGGAGAGGCTGCCGTCCTCGTAGTTGAAGCCGTTGGCGGCCCCGTCGGAGGCGGTCACGTCGAACTTCACCAGGTGGATGTGCTGCCCGATCACGTCCGTGGGCGTCCTCACCTGGAAGTCGTCGAGCTGGTACTCCTTGGGGATGAGGTTCACCAGGTGGTAGGTGACGCAGTCCTGGCTGTTGGCCCGGATGAACATGGGCTCGGGCGCCCGCTGCCCGGCGCGGTAGGCGCCCACGTCGTCCCAGAGGGCGAACATCCGGTGCTGCGGGAAGTGCCAGCCGGCCTTGTTGTACGTCACGTCCATCTGGAAGCTGGCGCCCTTGTAGGTGCGCGGGTTCCCGATCGCCGCGCCCTGGTCGCTCACGCAGGGGTCCGCGAAGGGCGCACCCGCCACCCCCGGCCGCCCATTGGTGACGAAGGTGCTCGGGCTCACCGCGAGCGTCACCGGGTCCACCCGGTAGGTGGCGTGCGTGCGCTTCGCGTGGAAGCTCATGGCCGCCTTCTCCAGCGCGGTGCCGTCCTCCGGGAGGGAGTCGGCCACGAGGGTGACGTTCTCCTTGTGGAAGTCCAGGGTATTCAGCTTCGGGAACGCGGCGGTGCCGCTGCGCACCACGTGGCGGGTGAGCCCGCCGTCGAACTTCGTGTCCAGCGGCGGCTTGGGCGGGCGGTGCCCCGCCACTCCCGGGATGTAGAAGGGGAATCCGGGGTGCGTCTGCGTCGGCATGGGGGCCAGGGCGTAGCCCGGGATGGGAACCACCCCCGGAATCGGCGTCCCTGTCTTGATCTCCCCGTCCGGCAGCGCGCGGGCGCCCGGGGCGGGACGGCCGTCGCTGCCGAGCACGGTTCCGGTCTCGAAGACGTCGTGCACCCTCCAGAGCGCCCACATCCCCTGCGCGAAGTGCGGATAGAAGTGGCAGTGGAAGATGGCGTCGCCCGGCGTCTTGTTCCGGTTGCCGCCGCCGTCGTAGGTGATCTCGTACGTGAAGCCGCCGCCCGGACCGATGGCCTGCGAGTCCAGGTAGGTGCTGTTGTCACTGTTGGGCGTGTGCAGCCACTGGTGGGCGTGCAGGTGGAAGATGTGGTGCTCCTTGGGTCCCGCGTGCAGGTTGCGGATCTTGAGGTGGTCGCCCATGTAGCTGTGATACACGTTCGACGGGTCCTCCGGGAAGAGCGCCTTCGTGGCCTTCGGCCCGGCATCGGGCTGCCCGTCGCCGTTGCCGTCGAAGTCGGCGGGGACGTCCACGAGCATGGCGGGATCGCCCACGGCCCAGGAGGAGAGGAAG
>DASYWD010000259.1 GCA_035936415.1 Longimicrobiaceae bacterium | reverse complement strand
CCACCAGGAGCCGCACGTGCGTTCCGCGGTCGCGCAGCGCGGCGACGGCGCGCAGGACGAGGTCGATCCCCTTGTAGCGCCGCAGCCCGGCCCCCCGACAGGGGGGACACGCCCGAACCGAGCTGTTCAACGAGCAGAACTCACGAGGCGATGACCAGGCACGGGAGAAGCGCATGCGTCCGCTGACGGTCGAGGAGCTGCTCCGGCTCAAGCACGAGGTGCTCCTGCTGGAGCTCCTGACGGACGGCCGCGGCGTGAACCGGACCATCCCCGGCCCGGACATCTCCAGCCCGGGGCTCGTCCTGACGGGGTACACCGAGCGCTTCCCGGCCGAGCGGATGCAGGTGCTGGGGGAGACGGAGGTCGCCTTCCTGGAGTCGCTGGACGAGGATCGCAGGCGCCAGGCGCTGGAGGTCTTCTTCTCCTTCGACCTCCCGGTGGTCTTCGTCACCAAGGGCCAGGAGCCGCCGGAGCCGCTCCTGGCCCTCGCCAACGACCGGGGGACCCCGGTGGTGCGGACGCAGCTCAAGACGGCGGAGTTCTACTCCCGGATCAAGCCCTTCCTGGAAGACCGCTTCGCGCCGACCACCACCATGCACGGGTCGCTGGCGGACGTGTACGGGGTGGGGCTGCTCTTCGTGGGACGGAGCGGGATCGGGAAGAGCGAGACGGTGCTGGACCTGGTGGAGCGCGGGCACCGGCTGGTGGCGGACGACATGGTGATCGTCTCCCGGCGGGGGAACGAGATCCTGATCGGCCGCGGGCACGAGCTGCAGCGGCACCACATGGAGATCCGCGGGGTAGGGATCATCGACGTCCAGGAGCTCTTCGGGATCCGCGCCATCCGCCAGCAGAAGCGGGTCGAGGTGGTGGTGCAGCTCGAGACGTGGGACGAGAAGGCCCAGTACGACCGCACCGGGCTGGAGCCGCAGTTCCTGGACATCCTGGGGGTCTCCATCCCCAAGGTGGTGGTCCCGCTCGTGCCGGGGAAGAACATCACGGTGGTGGCGGAGGTCGTCGCCATGAACCACCTCCTGAAGTACTCCGGCGTCGACTCGGCCGCGCTCTTCAACCGGCGGCTGCAGGACCGCATGCGGGTGTCCTCGGAATACCTGGAAGAAGACTATGAGTGAAGAGGTCCGCGGACTGATCGTGGCGCACTCGACGCTCGCCGAGGGGATGGTCGCGGCGGTGCGGCAGATCTCCGGGGCGGGGGAGGACGCGCTCCGCTCCCTCACCAACGAGGGGCGTGGCCCCGAGGGGCTGGTGGAGGCCGTGAGCCAGGAGCTCGGCGACGCCCCGGCCATCATCTTCACCGACCTCCCCAGCGGGAGCTGCGCCTTCGCGGCGCGGAAGCTCTCGCTCTCCCGCCCGGACACCGCCCTGGTCTGCGGCGTCAACCTCACCATGCTGCTGGACTTCGTCTTCCACCGCGACATGCCCCTCCCGCAGCTCGTCGAGCGGCTGGTGGAGAAGGGGCGCGCGGGGATCAACGGGACGTACAAGGAGGGTGCGGCGCATGCCGATCGTGCTCTTTCGCGTTGACGAGCGCCTGATCCACGGACAGGTGGTCGTGGGGTGGGGCGGACCGCTGCACGCGGACCGGGTGGTGGTGGTGGACGACGACATCGCGGCGAGCCCGTGGGAGCAGGAGCTGTACTGCCTGGGCGTCCCCCCCGAGATCGAGGCGTCTTTCATGGACGTCGCGGGCGCGCGGCGGCTCCTCCCCGCCTGGCGCACCGACCCCCGCCGCACCGTGGTGCTGGTGCGCGACCTGGCGACGACGCGGCGGATCGCCGAGGACGGCGCCCTCCGCGACGAGGAGGTGAACCTGGGCGGGATTCACCACGCCGTGGGGCGCGAGCGGGTCCTGCCCTACCTGTTCCTTTCGGCCGCGGAGCGCGCGGAGCTGCGTGCGCTCGCCCAGGACGGGGTGCGGCTCTCCGCCCGCGACCTCCCCGGCTCGCGCCGCGTCCGCCTGGACGAGCTGCTGGGGGAACGGTGAGATGATCCCGGAGCCGGGGCCGCTCCTGCTCCTCGTCCTCTTCGGCGGGGTGGTGGCGGTGGACGCGACCTCCCTGGGGCAGTTCATGCTCTCCCGGCCGGTGGTGGCCGCCACCCTGGCCGGGTGGATCGCCGGCTCGCCGGAGCACGGCGCCCTCCTGGGGCTCTTCCTGGAGGCCTTCCACCTCACCGTGCTCCCGGTCGGCGCGGCGCGCTACCCGGAGGGCGGCCCGGCGGCGGTCGCCGCGGCCGGCGCGTACGCGGGGACCTCGCATTCGTTCTCCGGGCTCCTGGTGGTGCTCATCTTCGCCATGCTCTGGGAGCGGGTCGCGGGGGTCACCGTGCAGGAGCTCCGGCAGCTTAACGTGCGGCTCTCGCCGCCCCCGGGACGGGAGAGCGTGCGCTCCGGACGCCTGGAGCGGCGCCACCTCCTGGCCATGGGCGCGGACTTCGCCCGGGGGATGGTGCTGGTGGGGGTGGGGACCGTGCTCGTCGGCTGGGTGCTGCAGGAGGGCTTCTTCCTCCTCCCGCACGGCTCGGTCGCCCGGCTGGCGCTCGGCGTGGTGCTCGCCGGCTCGCTGGGGGCCGTGTTCCGGCTCTTCGGCCGCAGCCGGGTCGCGCTGCTCGCCGCCGGGGCCGGGGTGGGGGTCCTCGCGCTGGTGCTCCGGGGGTGACGGCGCTCACGCGCGGCGTCCGGCGCGCCCTGCTCCTGCGGAGCTTCGCCGTGCAGGGGTCGTGGAACTACCAGACGCTGATCGGCACGGGTTTCGCGTTCGTGCTGCTCCCGGTCCTCCGCAGGGTGTACCGGGACGACGAGGACGCGCTCTACGCCGCGGTCGCCCGGCACGCGGAGCTGTTCAACAGCCACCCGTACCTGGCCACGGTGGCCGCGGGCGCGGTGGCCCGGCTGGAGGAGGAGGGCGCCCCCCCGGAGACGGTGCGGCGCTTCAAGGCGGCGCTGCGAGGCTCGCTCGGTTCCATCGGGGACCGCCTGGTGTGGCAGGCCTGGCGCCCGGCGTGCGCGCTCCTCGCCATCGCCCTCCTCCTGCTGGGGGCTCCCTGGTGGGCGGCGGTGGCCGCCTTCCTCCTCGTCTACAACGCGCTGCACCTGTGGCTCCGCGCCTGGGGGCTGCGCGTGGGCCTGCGCGACGGCCTCGCGGTGGGGAGGGCGCTCCGGGACGCCCCCTTCCAGCGCCTCAGCGAGCGGGCATCCGACGCGGGCGCCTTCCTGGCCGGGATGGCCGGGGTGCTCGCCGTGGGGGACGCCTCCCGCAGCCCGGCGGAGTACGCGCTCGTCGCGGCGGCGCTCGCCGCCGGCCTCTGGCTCGGGCTCCGCGTCCGGTGGGCGGTGTGGGCGGTCCTGGTGGTGGTCTGGGCCGTCGACACGATCGTAGTCGCCACCTCATGAACCGATCCGGGATGGAACACAGCACGCAGGTCACGATCCTCAACAAGTACGGCCTCCACGCCCGTCCGGCGGCGGAGTTCGTGAAGCTCGCCAACCGCTTCTCCTCCGAGATCTGGGTCGCCAGGGACCAGGTGGAGGTCAACGGCAAGAGCATCATGGGAGTGATGATGCTCGCCGCCGAGCGCGGGTCCAGCGTCGCCATCCGCGCCAGCGGCGACGACGCGGTGGAGGCCGTGGAGGCGCTGGAGCGGCTCGTGGCCGAGCGCTTCGGGGAGGAGTGAGCCGGTGAGCCTGGCCCGCGACGGGATCCCCGCCTCGCCGGGCATCGTCATCGCCCGTGCCCGCGTCCTCCGCTGGGAGTCGCCGCGGGTGCCGCACGGGGGCGTCGTTCCCCAGGACCGGGTGGAGTTCGAGGTGGAGCGCTTCCTCGCCGCGTGCGAGTGGGCCAGGGGGCGGATCCGCGAGCTGCAGGCCCGCACCGAGCGGAAGATGGGGCGGGTGGAGGCGCAGATCTTCGAGCCGCAGGTGCTGATGCTCGAGGACGCCGACCTGATCCAGGGGACGATCGCCTACATCCGCGAGAACCACCTCACCGCGGAGCGCGCCTTCGAGTGGCGGGTGCTGGAGTGGGAGTCGCAGTGGTCGCACACCGCGCACCCCATGGTGCTCGACAAGCTGAACGACCTGGCCGACGTCCAGAACCGCGTGCTGCGGCGCCTGATGGGGCTGGAGGACCCGGAGCTGCGGGAGCGCACCGGCGACGAGAAGGTGATCCTGGTGGCCCACGATCTCACCCCCAGCCTCACGGTGCAGCTGGACCCCCGCCACGTGGTGGGGATCGCCACCGACTCCGGGACCCGCGCCTCCCACAACTCCATCCTGGCGCGCTCGCTCGACATCCCCGCCGTGGTGAGCCTCGGCGACCTGTCGGAGCGCGTGCGCGAGGGCGACGAGCTGATCCTGGACGGGCGGGCCGGGCGGGTGATCGTCGCCCCCACGGAGGAGGAGAAGCACGCCTACCGCGAGCGGGACTTCCAGATCCGGGAGTGGGAGCAGGAGCTGCTCCTCCTGGCGCACCTAGAGTCCGCCACGCGCGACGGGTACCGTGTCGAGCTCCGCGCCAACATCGACCTCCCCGGCGAGGCCGCCAGCGCGCGCGCCCACGGCGCGGAGGGGATCGGCCTCTTCCGCACCGAGTTCCTGGTGGTGGGGCGGGGCGCCGCCCCGGGCGAGGAGGAGCAGTACCAGGCGTACCGGCAGGTGCTGGGCGTCTTTCCGGAAGCGCCGGTGGTGATCCGCACCTACGACCTGGGGGGCGACAAGTTCCCGGCCTTCCTGCACATGGCCCCGGAGGAGAACCCGTTCCTGGGATGGCGGGCGATCCGGGTCTGCCTGGACGAGCCGGAGATGTTCCGGGCGCAGCTGCGGGCGCTGCTGCGCGCGGCGGCCACCGCCGACGTGCGCATCATGCTCCCTCTGGTCAACGAGATCGCCGAGATCGTCGCCACGCGCCGGCTCCTGGACGGGTGCATGGAGGAGCTGCGCGCGGAGGGGTACGCCGTCCCGGAGCGGTACTCGCTCGGCGCCATGGTGGAGACCCCGGCGGCGGCCGTGTCCGCGCCGGAGCTGGCGCGCCACGTGGACTTCTTCTCCATCGGGACCAACGACCTGGTGCAGTACACCCTGGCGGTGGACCGCGGCAACTCGCGCCTCGCCAGGCTCTACAACCCGTTCCACCCGGCGGTGGGGCGCCTCATCCGCGGCGTCGCGGACGCGGGGCGGGCCGCCGGGATCGAGGTGGGGGTGTGCGGGGAGTTCGCTGCGCACCCGCTCGGCGCCTTCTTCCTGATCGGGCTGGGGGTCCACTCCCTCAGCGTGGGCCCCTCCGCCCTGGCCGAGATCAAGAAGGTGATCCGCTCCGTGTCGCGCGAGGAGGCGCAGGCCGCGGCCCGGGAGGCGCTCGCCGCGGGCACCCCGGGCGAAGTCCTGGACGTCCTCACCCGCCATGCCGAGGACTGGATCGACCTGACCCGCTTCATGGCCTCCTGGAACTTGTCGGCCGCCGGGTAGGGTGGTATCTTCGACGCTCGGAATCCCTTACGTTTCCAGCAATACAGACCCAGGAGCCCGAGTGGCGCAGCGGCAGCTCTTCACCTCCGAGTCGGTCACCGAAGGCCACCCCGACAAGATCGCCGACCAGATCTCCGACGCCGTCCTCGACGCCATCCTGGCGAACGATCCGGCCGGCCGGGTGGCCTGCGAGACGCTGGTGACCACCGGCGTCGCGGTCGTCGCGGGGGAGATCACGACCCAGACGTACGTGGACATCCCCGCCATCGTGCGCGGGACGCTCAAGTCCATCGGGTACACGGACGCGCAGTACGGGATCGACGGGCACACCTGCGCGGTGATGACCACCATCGACCAGCAGTCGCCGGACATCGCCATGGGCGTGGACACCGGCGGCGCGGGCGACCAGGGGATGATGTTCGGCTACGCCAGCGACGAGAACGAGGCGCTGATGCCGACGCCCATCCTGCTGGCGCACCGCCTGGCCGAGCGGCTGGCCCACGTCCGCAAGAGCGGCAAGCTCGACTGGCTCCGCCCGGACGGGAAGACCCAGGTGTCGGTGGAGTACGAGGACGACCGCCCGGTGCGGGTGGACACGGTGGTGGTCTCCACCCAGCACGACCCCGAGGCCACCAACGACCAGATCCGCTCCGAGATCGTGGAGCACGTGGTCCGGCCGGTGCTGGAGCCCACGGGCTTCTTCGACCCGGAGGGGACCACCTTCCACATCAACCCCACCGGGCGCTTCGTCGTCGGGGGGCCGCACGGCGACGCCGGGCTCACGGGGCGGAAGATCATCGTGGACACCTACGGCGGCATGGGCCGGCACGGCGGAGGCGCCTTCAGCGGCAAGGACCCCACCAAGGTGGACCGCTCCGCCGCGTACGCCGCCCGCTGGGCCGCCAAGCACGTGGTGGCCGCGGGGCTCGCCCGCCGCTGCGAGATCCAGCTCGCCTACGCCATCGGCGTGCGCGAGCCGGTCTCCGTGCGCGTGGAGACCTTCGGGACGGCCGCGGTGGCGGAGCAGGCCATCGAGCGGGCGCTCCGCCAGGTGTTCGACTTCACCCCGCAAGGGATCATCGACGCGCTGCAGCTCCGCACCCCCATCTACCGTCCGACCGCGGCGTACGGCCACTTCGGGCGCCCTGCAACCGAGGGGGGGAACGGGCGCCCCGTGCTCCTCTTCCCCTGGGAGCGGACCGACCGGGTGGAGGAGCTGCGGGCGGCTGCCCGCGCGTAGGCACGAATCCGGCGGAGCGGGGCGGGGCCCCGCGGCCGCGACGCGCGCCGGGTGCAGAACGCGGAGGTGGAGGCGCCGGGGGCGAGCGGTCCCCGGTGCCGTCCACCTTCGTTCATGAAGGCAGGGAGACATGATCCAGGTACGAGTGCAGAGTCTGGGGCTCGACCAGACGTCCAAGACCCCCGTGGTGATCCTCCAGGAAGTGGAGGGGTCGCGCGTCCTCCCCATCTGGATCGGCCCGGCGGAGGCGAGCGCGATCGCCATGGAGCTGGCCGGGATGAAGTTCTCCCGCCCGCTCACGCACGACCTCTTCCCGGCGCTGATCCGCGGGCTGGGGGGGACGCTGACGCGGGTGCTCATCACCCGCGTGCAGGAGAACACCTACTACGCCGAGATGGTGATCCGGCGCGGGGACGAGGTGTTCACCGTGGACGCGCGCCCGTCCGACTCCATCGCCATCGCGCTGCGGCTGCAGGCGGAGCTGTACACCAGCGACGACCTCCTTTCCGGGACCGCGGTCCAGTTCGCAGAGGCGGAAGAGGGCGAGGAAGGTCTGCTCGGCAACACCCCCGCCGAAGAGGGCGCGCAGCCCGAGAGCTCCAAGCTGACCCCCGAGCAGCTCAAGGAGCACCTCAAGAAGATGAACCCCGAGGACCTGGGGCGTTTCAACCCGTGAGCCCACGTATGCTCCGCGGCGCCCTGCGCGCCGCCGTCCTCCTTTTCTTCGCGGCGCTGGCCGCGGCGCCCGCCCACCCGCAGCGCCTCGCCGGGCGCGTCCTCCTGGGGGAGGAGGGGGTGGGCGGGGTGCCGGTCACGCTACACCGGGTTACCCGCGACTCCTCCGGCGCGGTCGGGACGGCGCGGAGCGCGCCCGACGGCTCGTTCACCCTCGACCTCCCGCCGGCCGACACCTCCGCCGGGTTCAACGTGTTCTTCGCCACGGCGGAGTTCCGCGGGGTCCGCTACTTCGGGCCGCCGCTGCACTCCGGCGACGCGGGAACCCCGTACGCCGTCCAGGTGTTCGACACGGCTTCCGCCAGCCGGATGCCCGGCGCGGTGAAGGTGGTCCGGCGCGACGTGATCGTCCTCCCCGAGGGCGACGGAGGCGCCGAGGTGAACGAGATCGTGCGCCTGCGGAACACGGGAGACCGCGCGCTCGTCCTCGGCTCCGGCGCGTCCACCTGGGAGCTCCGCCTCCCGGCCCGCGTCGCCGCCTTCGAGGTGGGGGAGGGGCAGATCGCCCCGGACGCCGTGGTCCGCATGGGCGACCGGGTGCTGGTCACCGCGACGCTCCCCCCGGGCGAGCAGGACCTGTTCTTCCGCTACCGCCTGCCGCGCGGGACCGAGCGGGTGGAGCTCCCGGTGGCGGCCCGCACGGACACGATGAACCTCTTCCTGCGCACGTCGGAGGCGCGGAGCGGGGTGTCCGGGCTGGCGGCGGGCGCCGAGGTGGAGGTGGACGGGGAGCGCTTCCTCCGCTACACCGGGGCGGGGCTGGACGCGAAGACCGCGGTGGTGATGGAGTGGGACCACCCGGACGCGCCGCCGGTGGACCCCCGCCTCGCGGCAGTGGCGGTCACGGGCGTGGTGCTGACGGCCGGGGCGGGGCTGGCCTTCCGCCGCGGGCGCCGCCGGCCGGCGTGACCGGCGCCCGGCCGTGCCGCTGGTCGCCGCCCGGTCGCTGGTGCTCCAGTCGTTCCCGTACGGCGAGACGAGCAAGATCCTCCGTCTCTTCACCCGGGAGCTGGGCGTCCGCTCCGTGATCGCCAAGGGCGCGCTGCGCCCGAAGAACCGCTTCGGCGGGGTGCTGGAGCCGTTCACGGAGGGAACCGCGCACTTCTACCTCAAGGAAGGGCGCGACCTGCACACGCTGAGCGGCTTCGACCTGCTGCGCAGCCGGCAGGGTCTGGGGCGCGACCTGGCGGGCTTCGCCGGGGCCTCGCTGCTCGCGGAGCTGGTGCTCCGCTTCGCGACGGAGGAGCCGCACGAGGCGCTCTACCGGGCGGTGGACGAGGCGATGGACGAGATCCTGGCCGCGCGGGGGGAGGGGACGGAGCGGGCGGCGCTGGCCGGCGTGTGGCACGTGGTCTCGCTGCTGGGGTTCGCCCCGCAGACGGAGATGTGCGTGACCTGCGGCCGCCCGCTCGATCCGGACGAGCCCGTGCGCTTCGACGCCGGGGGAGGCGGCGCGGCCTGCCGCGACTGCCGTCCAAGCGGACGCGTCCTGGACCCCGCGACGCGCGCGGAGCTGGGAGAGATGCTCGGCGGAGCTGCGCCGGAGGCGTTCTCCGGGGCCCGTACCGCCCACCGCGAGCTGCTCCGGGCGTACGTCGGGGCGCAGCTCGCCCAGGAGCGCCCGCTGCGCTCGCTGGAGCTGTTCCTCCAGCAGCTCCCGTAGGACCGGCGCCAGGTTGACCCGATCGGAGAGCGATGCGAAACTTGGAAACAGACGACTCGGCGGTCCCGCCCATCCCGGAGGCACCCGTGCCCTGAGATCACCCGAACAGCGAGGCGCAGATGCGACGTGCCCCTCCTGTTCTGCTCGCCCTGCTGGTGATCTACGGCTTCCTCTCCCCTCCGGCCCCCCGGGCCCAGGAACCGGCTGAGCGGCCCCCGATCCAGCGGCAGGCACAGGGCTTCCGCCTGGAGCAGAACGATCCGAACCCGTTCACGCGGGACACCTACATCCCCTTCTACCTGGAGGAGAACCTCTTCCCGGGCGGCGAGCCCCGCCTGGTCACGATGCAGGTGTTCAACCTGCTGAACCAGCTGGTCGCGGTGCCGCGCGCGCCGGACCACCCCCGGGGGAAGAACCTCCCGGTGCAGAACCTCCCTTACTCCGAAGCGGGCCGGAAGGTGGCCTACTGGGACGGGAGGGACACGAAGGGACGCCGCGTCCCGCCGGGGGTCTACTACTGCCAGCTGGTGGTGACCGGCCAGCAGCCGCAGATGCGCAAGATGATTGTCACCAGTCCACAGAGGAGATCCAGGATCCCAATTCCCTGGTTCGGAAGAGAGCGAAGCCGGTCCGAGTGAAGTTCGACGCTCGGGTCGGCTTCGTCGTTTTGGGAGTGCGGGAGTGCGAAAGTGGAACGGCGCCCCCGCCGGGAGATCCCGGTGGGGGCGCCGTTCGCGTTCGTCTGGCGGATCCTCTCTACAGGGGCGGCTAGTCGATCAGGTAGAGGAACCGGCCGCAGTTGTCGCAGTGGCTGATCTCCCGGTTCCGGTCGGCGGCGGAGGCGGTCGCGGTCGGGATGTTGACGAAGCAGCCGTAGCAGGTGCCGCCGATCACCGGGACCACCACGCGCGGGTGCCGGCCGGAGATGCGCCGGTAGCGGCTGCGCACCGGAGGCGAGAGCGAATCCTCCATCTCGTTGATCTTCTCGTCGAGCTGCCGGAGCGCGTCCTCGATGCTGACGTTGAAGACCTCCTCCTCCACCTGGCGCTCGGTGGTCATCCCCTCCAGCTCCTTGCGCTGGGTCTTCAGGTCCTGGACCTCGAGCAGGATCTCAAGCTGCGGGTTCATCATCTCTTCCTCCCCTCAGACGCCCTTCTCGTCCAGCAGCGCCAGGAACTCCCCGGGCGAGGAGAGCCCTTCCAGCCGCTGCGCCACGTCCGGCTCCTTGGAGAACTGGGCGATCTTCCCCAGGACGGGGAGGTACTGGTTGGACACCTCCAGCGGCGGGGCGACGATCAGGAAGAAGTTGTGGACCGGCTGCTCGTCGATGGCCTTGAAGTCCACCCCGCCCGGCTTGCGGGCGAAGGCCACCCGGAGGCGGTTCACCACCAGCGAGCGGCAGTGTGGGATGGCGATCCCCTTGCCGATCCCGGTGGATCCCAGGTTCTCGCGGCGCTTCAGCATCTTGTACAGGATGCCCTGCGACTTGTCGTCGAGCCCCAGCAGGCCGATCAGCTCCTTCAATATCTCGTCCTTGGTCTCACCCTGGAGATCAAGGCTAACCGAATCCTCGGTGAAGAACTCCCGAAGTTCCATGTTGTCGTTTCCTCTCGTATGTTCCCGAACGAGTACGGGCTGCGTGAGCCTGGCAATGTAAGTGCCAGGCCGGAAGCTGTCAAAGCGAAGGACTTTCGCCCCGGAGCCCGGGGCGCGGTTGAAGCAAGCGGCCGGAAAAGCTATATTTCCGGGATGTTTGCCAACACTGTCGAGCTCCTGCGCAGCGGCCGCGTGCCGCTCTACCTGGCCCCGCAGGCGGGGGTCAGCGAGTCCCCGTTCCGCCGGCTCTGCCGGGGGTTCGGGGCGGACGTCGTGGTCTCCGAGTTCGTCTCGGCGGAGGGGATCCGCCGCAACGACCGCAAGACGCACCACTTCCTCCGCTTCCACGACGACGAGCGCCCCATCGGGATCCAGATTTTCGGCGCGGATCCGGCGGCCATGGCGGAGGCGGCGGCCCTGGTGGAGGAGGTGTACGCCCCCGACTTCCTGGACATCAACTTCGGGTGCCCCGTGAAGAAGGTGGTGAGCCGCAACGGCGGCTCCGGGTGCCTGCGCGACCTGGAGCTGGTGCGGGGGATCATTCGGGCGGTGAAGGGCGCCATCTCCATCCCCACCACCGTGAAGATCCGCAGCGGGTGGAGCGAGGAGATGCGCAACCCGGTGGAGATCGCCCTGCGCTGCCAGGACGCCGGCGCGGAGGTGCTCACCCTGCACGCCCGAACCCGCACCCAGATGTACAGCGGGACCGCCAACTGGGACGAGATCGCCGGGGTAAAGGCCGCGCTCGACATCCCGGTGATCGGCAACGGCGACGTGTGGAGCGGCGAGGACGCCCGGCGAATGCGCGAGCACACCGGGTGCGACGGCATCATGATCGCCCGGGGCTCGCACGGCGCGCCGTGGATCTTCCGGCAGGCGCGGGCCGCGCTCGACGGCGAGCCCATCCCGCCGGACCCGGAGGCGGCGGAGCGCTTCCGCATCGTCCTGGAGCACGCGCGCCTGGCCCTCGCCTGGGAGCCGCAGGAGGAGAAGGCGATGATCGAGTTCCGCAAGCACCTGGGGTGGTACACCAAGGGGCTGCCCAACGGCAAGGCGCTGCGGCAGGAGCTCTTCGCGGTGAAGCGGCTCGCGGAGGCGGAGGCGCTGCTGGAGCGGTACCTGGAAGAGCACGAGGGGGCCGCCGTTTGACCCCGGAGCGGCTGCGCCTTCTCCTGGCCGGGGTGGCCGAGGGGCGCGTCTCCCCCGCCGACGCGGAGCGCACGCTTGCCTGGGCGCCCCTGGAGACGACCCCGTTCGCCACGGTGGACCACCACCGTGCTCTCCGGCAGGGGTTCCCGGAGGTGGTGTTCGGGGAGGGGAAGACGCCGGAGCAGAGCGTGGAGATCGCCCGCCGGATCGCGGCGCGCGGCGACGGGCTGCTGGTGACGCGCGTCTCGCTGGAGATGGCGGACGCGCTGCGGGCGGAGGTCCCGGGCGTGGAGCTGAACGAGCTGGGGCGCACCGCGTACCTGGCCCCGGCGGAGCCGGTGCAGCGGCGGGTGCGCGGCTCCGTGCTGATCGTGACCGCGGGGACCAGCGACCTCCCTGTGGCCGAGGAGGCGGCGGTCACGGCGCGGGCCTTCGGCAGCCCGGTGGAGCGCCTGACCGACGTGGGCGTCGCTGGGCTGCACCGCCTCCTCGCCGCGCGCGACCCGCTCCTGAACGCGGCGGTGGTCATCGTGGTGGCGGGGATGGAGGGGGCGCTCCCCTCCGTGGTGGGCGGGCTGGTGGCCGCACCGGTGATCGCCGTCCCCACCAGCGTGGGGTACGGCGCCGCCTTCGGCGGGCTGTCCGCCCTCCTGGGGATGCTCAACAGCTGCGCCTCCGGGATCACCGTGGTGAACATCGACAACGGCTTCGGCGCCGCCGCGGCCGCTTCCCGCATCAACCTCCTTCCGGCGGACTGACATCACCGCGCAACGCCTGCTCCGCGACCCGCGTACCCCCGCACTGACCGCCTGGGCCGCCTACCTGGCGGCCCTGGCCGTGCCCGCGTGGTGGGGCGCCCCGGAGCTGGCCGGCGGGGCGGTCGTCTGCGCGCTCCTCGCGGGCGCCGCCCGCGCGC
>DASYWD010000258.1 GCA_035936415.1 Longimicrobiaceae bacterium | reverse complement strand
CGCCGCCGCGGGCCGCCCGCGAGGAGGCGAGCTCCGGGCGCGCCATCGCCAGCACCGCGTCGATCTCGCGCAGGCTCCGCTGCAGGCGCGCCTCCAGCTCGGCGAGGATCCCGGCGTCGGGCCGCTGCCCCGACGCCAGGCTGTCGCGCACGTAGCTCAGCCCCTGGCTGGCGAGCAGGAGCGGCGCGCGCAGGTCGTGGGCGAGAAGGGCTCCGAGCAGGCGGCTGAGCTCGCTGGAAGCCAGGGCGGCATCGCGGGCCCGGGTAGCCTCCAGCCGCCGCTTCTGCAGCAGGAGCGAGAAGGCGCAGCTCGCCGGGAGGGAGAAGAAGGCGAGGAGACGGTTGGGGACCCAGACCGCCGCGGGGGAGAGCGGCGCCTGGCCGAAGATGGCGGCGAGGACGAAGCCCGAGACGGCCGCTCCGAAGGTGAGCCACACCTGGCGCGGGCTGTCGGTGAAGGAGGCCGCCACGATGGGGAGCGACGCCAGGATTCCGACGACGACCCCCGCCGGCGTCATCCCGTCCAGCACGGAGATGAGGAGCACGGCGAGGAGGTTGAGCGCGGGCAGGAGCGACCGCCGCTGCGCTCTCCCGTCCGGGGGCGGCGGGGTCGGCCCTATCCGGCTCACAGCCCGTGCCGCCGCCGCTTCTCCCACAGCGTCTTCCGCGAGATGCCGAGGCTCTCCGCGATCTCCCGGAGCTCCTGGGCGCCGCGCTCCAGGACGAAGCGGAGGTAGCGGCGCTCCACCTCGTCCAGCGAGAGGCCCGGCGCGAGCGTGAGCCCCGCGGCGGGCTCGGGCGGCGCAGCGGGCCGGACCGGCGGGAGCACCGTGAGCACTCCCCCGCCATGGAAGACCAGGGCCCGCTCCACGCAGTTGCGGAGCTCCCGCGCGTTCCCGGGCCACGGGTACCCGGCGAGCTGGACGAAGGAGGCCGGCGTGAGCGGGGGAACGGGGCGGCCCAGGTCGGAGCAGATCTCGCGCGTGAAGCGCTCGGCGAGCTCCCGGACCGCGGCGGGCATCTCCCGCAGGGGCGGCATCTCCACCGAGACGACGTCCAGCCGGTACAGGAGGTCGTGCCGGAAGGTGCCCTCGCGCAGGGCCTGGTGCAGGTCCCGGTTGGTGGCCGCGACCACGCGGGTCCGCACGGGGATGGGGTGCACGCCGCCCACCCGCCGGATCTCGCGGGTCTCCAGGAACAGGAGGAGCTTGGCCTGCAGCTCCGGCGGCATGGTCCCGATCTCGTCCAGGAAGATGGTGCCGCCCTGGGCGACCTCGATCAGCCCGCGCTTGAGCGCCGACGCGTCCGTGAACGCTCCCTTCTCGTGCCCGAACAGCTCGGACTCCAGGAGCATGGGCGGGAGCGCGGCGCAGTTCACCTCCACGAACCGTCCCGGCGCCGCCGACAGGTCGTGGATCAGGCGGGCCAGGAGGCTCTTCCCGGTCCCCGATTCCCCGGTGATGAGCACGCGCGAGTCCGGCGCCTCCGCGACGCGGCGGGCGGTCCGCCGCACCTCCTCCAGGCGGGGATCGCTCCCGAACAGCGCGTCGGCCGCGGATGCGTCGAGCGGGCGTCCCGCGGGGAGGGACGCCGCTTCGTCGGCCGGCCGCTCCGCGACGGTGCGCTCGAGCCGATCCAGCAGCGCATCGGCGTTGACCGGCTTGGGGATGAAGTCGGTCGCGCCGGCCCGGATCCCGTCGACCGCGCCCGCGACGGTGGCCTGCGCGGTCATGATGAACAGGGGAGTGGAGCGGTCCGCCTCGCGGATCCGCTGCACCAGCTCGATCCCGCTCATCCCCGGCAGCACCAGGTCCGTGAGCACCGCGTCGAACCGCTCGTGCGCGAGCAGGCTCAGTGCTTCCTCGGCGGACGTGACCGCCTGCGCGCGGATCCGCCCGGGGCGCTCCAGGTTGGACTTGACCAGCCGGGCCAGGAGCAGGTCGTCGTCCACGACCAGGATCCTGAGCGTGCCGACTCCTGCGGCCATCTGGCTGTCCCCGCGTCGCGAGCGGCGCTGCACCCGCGGGTGCGCGTGAGCACTGGGCATCTTTCCCGCCGATGCGTGGGTAAACGATGTGCGAGGCGCGCCGTACATGCCCGGGTCCGGCGGAGCCGGCCGTGCGGAGGCGCGTCGCTGCGAGATGTGGATCGGAAGCTGGCCGGGTGCCGGGCGGCGACCGGCGGACAGGCACCCCACGCCCTTGCAACGCGCGTTCCCGCGTATCCCACGCACGGGCCCGGATCGCAACCCATGAGACGGGCGCAGGTTACGGAATTCCCGGCACTCCGCGGGACATACGTCCGCGCGAGACCGCGACAACGATGTGTTACATCTTTGCCACGCTCTGGATGGGCAGCACGATGTCAGGGATGCGGTAAAACGGGCGGGTATTGAGCTTTCCCGGGGGTGGGGCAGGTTACGGTTTCGTAACGCACGTTTCGTTCTGGGTGTCCCAGGGATGTCCCATGCACGGGAACCTGCCACCCCAAGTGCCGCATTGACAGAGCGATACGACATTACCTCGACGCGGCACCATTATTCCCATGCCCACATGCCGTGCAGCGGCGTGGATCGCTCTTCCCGAGCCCGCCAGAAAGTCCCCGCCGCTCCGCACTTCACTCTCCTTCCGACAAAGGCACCCCGCCCGCGAGGGCGGTCCGCAAAGCCGGGGATCTCGTCACCGGGGCCTCGCCCCCGCTCGAGATAGTCCAGCCACCGAAGAAGGGCGCTGCCGGCGCGCCCGCCGGCAAAGCCTCGGTTCGCAAGGAGAACCCCATGAGAAAGCTCGCCCTCCTCCCCCTCGCCGTGCTGGCGTTCGCCGCCGCGTGCGCCGACACGTCCACGGACGTCGCCCTCCCCGACAGCCCCAACCTGAGCACCGGCAGATCGGAGCGGTCGATCCAGCCGACGAGCTATCCCGGCAACTTCGTCTCCTCGGATGACGACCAGGTGTGCTACGACATGTCGGCCCTCGGGTACATCGGCCAGGTCACGAGTGAGATGCGGGGCTTCAAGATCGATCCGCCGGCGAGCTACACCGACGGATTCGTCAGCACCACCCTCTCGGCGGATGGCAAGCACCTCGACTGGACCGCCCTGAACGCCACCGTTCTGGCGTTCATCATCAAGGGCGGGAGCAACCATCACGTATACAACTACGTCGGCACCGGCTTCGACTGGGACAAGGGCCTCCACTCGCCCCTGCATCGCCGGCAGGTCCCGCAGATCAGCCACTACAACGTGTGCTATCTGCCACGGGGCGGCGACGGGGAGGGCTGCACGCCGGGCTACTGGCGCAACCATGCCAACCGGTGGTTCGGGGCAGCCCCCACGGACAGGTTCGACGCCGTGTTCGGTGTCACGAGCGGACTCGGCGCCACCTATTCGCTCGGCCAGGCGATCTGGGCGCAGGGCGGCGGCATCCACGCCCTGGCCCGTCATGCGACCGCGGGCCTCCTGAACGCCCACGGCGGCGTGCCGAACGGCGACGGGACGACGGTCGCCTACGCCTACACGCCGGCCCAGGTGGTCGAGATGGTGCAGGATGCGATCGCGAACGGGACCATCGAAGCAACCAAGGACCTGCTCGCCGCCGCCAACGAGGCGGGCTGCCCGCTCGGCGGCACCAGCGCCGTGAAGGTCGTGCCCTGAGACGCTCGCCCTCCGCGTCGTCCCGGCCTCGACCGAAGCAGGAGGGGCTCTCCACCTGGAGAGCCCCTCCGTTCGCCGAAGCCCCGTTCCGCGGTCACGCGGCCGGCTCCTCCGCCTCCCCCTCCTCGTGCAGCTCCGCCCGCACGAACTGCAGCTCGTGCAGCCGCGCGTACAGTCCGCCCCGCCGCAGCAGCTCCGCGTGCGTCCCCCGCTCCCGGATCTCGCCGTGGTGCAGCACCAGGATCTGGTCCGCGCCCTGGATGGTGGAGAGACGGTGCGCCACCACCAGCGAGGTGCGCCCCTGCATCAGCTCCCGGAGCGCCCCCTCGATCCGCGCCTCCAGCTCCGAGTCCACCGAGCTGGTGGCCTCGTCCAGCACCAGCACCGGCGGATCGAAGGCCAGCGCCCGCGCGAAGGAGACGAGCTGCCGCTCCCCCACCGAGAGCGAGATCCCCCGCTCCCCCAGCGGCTGCGCGTACCCGCCGGGGAGCCGCCGGATGAAGGCGTCCGCCCCCACCCGCCGCGCCGCTTCCCGGATGCGCTCCGCGCCGATGTCGTCCCTCCCCAGGCGGATGTTGTGCTCCAGGTCTCCGCTGAAGAGGAAGAGGTCCTGCAGCACCAGCCCGATCCGGCCGCGCAGCTCCTTCGCGGCGACGCGCCGGATGGGGACGCCGTCGAAGAGGATCTCCCCCCGCTCCGGCTCGTAGAAGCGCATCAGCAGGTTGATGAGGGTGGACTTCCCCGCCCCGGTGGCCCCCACGACGGCGACCCGCTCCCCCGGCCTGGCCGTGAAGCTGACCCCGCGCAGCACCCAGGCGTCCCCCTCGCCGTAGCGGAACCACACGTCCCGGAACTCGATCCGCCCCTCCGCCCGCGCCGGGAGGCGCAGCGGGTGCGCCTCGTCGCGGATCTCGGGCTCCGTGTCGAGGAGGTCGAAGATCCGCTCCGCCGAAGCCATGGCCCCCTGCAGGATGTTGTACTTCTCCGACATGTCCTGGATGGGGCGGAAGAAGCGCCGCGCGTACTGCAGGAAGGCGGCGATCGTCCCCACCGTGACCGCCCCCTCCAGCGCCCGCAGCCCGCCGTACCAGAGGATCAGCGCCAGCGCCACCGCGGTGAGCACCTCGATCACGGGGAAGAAGAGCGCGTAGTGGCGGATGGAGCGGAGGTGCGCCTCCAGGTGGTCGTCGTTGATCTCCGCGAAGCGCCGCAGGGTCTGCTCCTCGCGCCCGAAGAGCTGCACCACCCGGATCCCACCCACACGCTCCTGCAGGTACGCGTTGATGCGCGCCAGCCGCACGCGGATGTCGCGGTACGCCAGCCGGATCCGCTTCCGGAACAGGAACGCGGCGAAGAGGATAAAGGGGAGGATGGTCAGCGTGACCAGCGCCAGCTGCCAGTTCATCAGGAACATGGCGCCCACGATGAACAGGAGGACGAAGACGTCGCCGAAGATGGTGACGATCCCCGCCCCGAACATCTCGTTCAGGACCTCGATGTCGTTGGTGACCCGGGTCATCAGCCGGCCCACCGGGTTGGCGTCGAAGAAGCGGAGGGAGAGCCGCTGCAGGTGCGAGAACAGCTCCACCCGCACGTCGTACATCACCCGCTGCGCGAGCCAGGTGGTGAGCAGCGCCTGCACGTACTGCAGGACGAACCCGAGGAGGAGCGCGCCCGTGAAGGCGGCCGCCAGCACCACGAGGAGCCCTTCGTCGCGCGCGGGGACGGCGCGGTCCAGCACGAGCATGGTGATCCACGGCCCGGCCAGCTCCAGCGCCGCGCCCACGAAGAGGAGCGCGACGGAGCCGGCCACCGCCAGCCGGTACGGGTGGAGGTAGCGCGCCAGCCGGCGGATCAGGTGCAGGTCGTACGCCTTCGCTCCCGTGTCCTCTTCGCGGTCGTGGTCGTTCCGTGCCACTCGATCTCTCCTGCGCAAAGCTGTCCCCATCGGCGCGCCGAAACGTAGCCGCGCGGACGCCGGCCGGCAACGCCGCGAGGTTGACATTCCCCGGGCCGGCGGGTACCTTGCCCTTTCCCCACGCTCTGTCACCGGCCCTGCCGCACTCCGCAGCGTGATGGTGTCGGCCCACTTCCGCGGCAACATCCGACGCTCCGCGACGTGTGTGGGCACCCGCCCTCCCGCAGCCGTGGCACCCTGGTCTCCCGCCCCCGTGGCGGCGCTCCCCGACGCGCACATCCGGATGGCCAACGCATGAATCCTCCCTCGTTCCAGGACCCTGAGCCGGGCCGCGGCCCCGCCGACGAGTCGACCGTCTCGGCGCGCACCTCGATCCGGCTTCCCCGCGAGGTGTACCGGAACGGGACCCCGGACGTGCCCGGTCCCGACGGCGCCCCGAAGACCACGGCCTCCAGGCGCGGCGCCGGGTCCTTCCTCTCCACGCTCCGGGGGCGGCTGTACGCGGGGAGCGCGCTTCTCGTCGTGCTCATCGTGATGGGGGCGCTGGTCAGCCTCTTCACGGTGAACAGCCTGACCCGGGCGATGGACACGCGGCTGTCGTCGCTCCGCCTCACCACCGAGATCGGCGGCTCGCTGGAGTCGCTGATCCTGAGCCAGATCGCCGCCGGCGAGCGGTACCTGGTGAGCCGCGACGCGGCGAGCGCGCAGGCGTTCGCCTCCCACGGGCGCGAAGCGCACCGGCAGCAGACGGCCTACCGCGCGCTGGACAACCTGACGCAGGAGGAGCGTCAGCAGGTCGAGGGGGTGGAGCAGCTCCACTCGCGCCTGGAGGTGGAGTACGCCCTCGCGCACGCCCTGGCCGACATCGGCGAGGAGCAGCGCGCGGTGGCCCGGGTCGCGGCCGTGCGCCCGGTCACGGATGAGCTGCAGGGGGCCATCCGGGAGGTGAGCCAGGCGCAGACCGACAAGGTGGCCTCGGCCGCGGCGGAGCTGAACAGGACGGCGGACGAGCGGAAGCTGGTGCTGCTGGTGATCTCCGTCCTCGCCGCGCTGGCCGCCATCGGGCTGATCTGGAAGGCGCTGCGCGACATCAACACCCCGCTGGCGAGCCTCATGGGCGCGGCGGAGCGGCTGGGTGAGGGCGACCTGCGCATCCACCTGGACGGGCAGATGACGCGGGAGTTCGCCTCGCTCGCCGGGGTGTTCAACGGGATGGCCGCGCAGCTCCGCAACATCGTCTCGGAGACGGTGAGCACCTCGGAGCAGATCTCCGCCTACGCCTCCGACCTCTCCAGCATCAGCGAGGAGGTGGCGGCCTCCAGCAGCGAGGTGGCCACCGCCATGGTGGGGATCGCCAGCGGCGCGGAGAGCCAGACGCGCGGGCTGCAGAACACCATGGACGCGGTGGAGCAGATGCGCCAGCGCACGCAGGAGATCGCCTCCGCGTCGCAGAGCGTGACGGCGCTCGGAGAGCAGATCTCCACCGTGGCGGGGGGGAGCCGCACCCAGGTGTCGACCGCGCTGCAGCTCCTGCTGGAGGTGCGCGAGGTCGTGCGCGACTCCGCCCAGCAGGTGACGGAGCTGCGGCAGTCGTCCGTGCAGATCGACCGCTTCGTGGAGACGATCACCGGGATCGCCCGCCAGACCAACCTGCTGGCGCTGAACGCGGCCATCGAGGCGGCCCGCGCCGGGGAGCACGGGCGCGGCTTCGCGGTGGTGGCGGAGGAGGTCCGCAAGCTGGCGGAGGGCTCCGCCCGCGCGGCGCAGGAGGTGGCGCAGAACGTCACGGGGATCCGCTCCCGCATCGAGGGAGTGGTGGGAACCATGGAGCAGGGGACGCAGAAGGTGGCGGGGGTGGAGGAGGTGTCCAAGGGCGCCGACGCCGCGCTGGAGCAGATCATCGCGGCGGTGGACGGGGTCCGCCTCGCCGCCGGCCGCGTGGTGGACGCCGTGACCCGCAACCACGACGCCATGGGCGAGGTGGAGACGGCGATGGCGGAGGTGTCCGGCACCTCGGAGTCGCACGCGGCGAGCGCGCAGGAGGTTTCCGCCGCCGCGGAGGAGCAGTCCGCCGCCACGGAGGAGATGTCGGCCTCCAGCGCCGAGCTGCTGCACGCCGCCGAGCGGATGCGCGAGCTGGTCAGCGGCTTCAAGATCTGATCGCGGCTGCACGATGGGCACGAGAAGCCCGCCTCCCGGTTCCGGGGGCGGGCTTTTCCGTGTGAGAAGGGAGCCGGTGTGGTGCGCTTCGGCTGGCCCGACCACCCTCTCCGTCCGTCCGGCCGCCGCCTGTCAGGCCGCGCTGCTGGTGCCCAGCAGCTTCTGAAGCTCCTCGGGCGACAGCTCCTTGCCCGCGTGCTTGCCCATCTTGCGGCCACGCGAGGCGCGCTGCTCCTTCTTGGACTCGGGCATCGTCACCGTGGTCACCTGCGGCGCGCCGTCGACGCTCTCCTCGGCGAACACGCTGAAGCCGGGAACGTTCACCCGCGGAATGCGCGAGCCCAGCAGGTGCTCCACCGCCGCCACGTCGCCGATCTCGCCGCCCGACATGAACGTGATGGCCACGCCCGTCTCGCCGGCGCGCGCCGTGCGGCCCACGCGGTGCACGTAGCCCTCGGGATCGCGCGGGGCGTCGTAGTTGATCACGTGGCTGATGCCCTCGACGTCGATGCCGCGCTGCGCCACGTCCGTCGCAATCAGCACCTTCACGTCGCCGTTGCGGAAGGCTTCCAGCGCCCGCACCCGCTGGGCCATGTTGCGGTCGCTGTGCATCACCTCCACCGTGAGCCCGGCGCGCGTCAGCTGGCCGGCGATGCGGTCGGCGCCGAACTTGGTGCGGCTGAACA
>DASYWD010000257.1 GCA_035936415.1 Longimicrobiaceae bacterium | reverse complement strand
CCGACGCCCAGCGCGAGCGTCAGCACCGCGGAGGCCGCGAAGCCGGGCGTGCGCCGCAGCCCGCGGGCCGCGGTCCGCGCGTCGCGCGCCAGCGCTTCCATCCGGATGAGGGCGGGTGTGGACATGCGCGCAGCCGGCGGGAGGTGAATCAGGTAGGGGCACCCCGCGCGGACCGTGCCCGGCGGACGATCAGCGCGACAGCGAGCAGGGCGAGGAAGAGGAGGAGGGCGACCCCGGTCTGGCGGGCCAGCGCCACCAGGACCTCCGGCTGCCCCAGGCTCCGAACCGAATCCTCCAGCCGCCCCCCCACCCAGAAGGGGACCTTGGGGAAGACCCGCGCGATCGCGAGGGGACGCTCGTCGGACAGGGGCCACCACACCAGGACGTTCGTGCGCCCCCTGTCGTCGAGCAGGTCAACCAGGAGGTGGGAGCCGTATCCCGCCCCCGCCAGCAGCGCCCAGCGCCTCCCGGCCAGCGCCCCCGCCGCGAGCGCGACCACCAGCGTGGCTACGAGGCTGTGGGTGAAGGTGCCGTGATAGGTGGCCCCGCGCTGCAGCACCAGGTCCAGGACGAAGTCGAGGTCCGGGACCACGGCGAGCGCGGCGCCGACGGCCCAGGCGCGCCAGCGGGGGAGCGGCGGGGCCGCGCTCCGCACCACCTCCGCCACCCCGGCGCCCACCAGCATGTGCGCGGGAGGAAACGCCATGCTATCCGGCTCCGGCCCCGCTGCGTGCCGCCGCCGGACCCGGAGTCCCTCGCGACGGCTTCACCCCGACCCGGCCGAGGCCTCCAGGGGCTCGTCCGCCACCCGGCGGAGGCGCTGCGCCAGCACGGCGATCAGCACCTGGGTGAAGGCGAGCCCCGGGTGGCGGGAGGCCCCGCCCTCCCCGGCGGCGTAGGCGCCGACCGCCCCTGGCGTGAAGGTGGACGGGAACCGCTCCCGCGCCCACGCCTCCACGCTCTCGAAGTCCAGGGTGTTCCCCAGGTGGATGATCCGCTCGCCGTCGCGCTCCTCCATCCGCGCCGCCTCGCCGAAGCGCTCGATGGCGGCGCCGCGCAGCGCCTCCGCCGCAGTGCGCCGCAGCACGAGCGAGAGCCGCACCTCCGAGTCCGGCGCGTTCCACTCCGGGATCTCGTAGCGGACCACCAGGTCCGCCCGCTCCGCCTGAGGCACCACGAACTGCTTGGAATCGAGCAGGTGCTGCGCGATGTAGCTCAGCACCTGCGCCTCCGAGTACCCGCGCATCTGCACGTCGCGGCGGAGCTTCCAGCGGAAGAGCAGATCCGGCTCCGGGTGCACGAACACCGCCAGGTCGTACGACCGGCCCAGCTCGTCCGTGGGGAAGCCCAGGAGCCCTCGCGCGACCACCACCTCCCGGGGCTCGATCACGCGCGCCGGGCCGAAGGTGCCGTCCGTGTGGTCGTAGCGCCGGGTGCGGACGGGGCGCCCCCGCCGCAGGAGCTGGAGGTGCTCCTGCATCAGCGGGAGGTTGTGGACCAGCGGGTTGAGCGCGGTGAGCCCCTTCTCCTGGCGCTCCGCCCGGGTGTAGCGGTGGTAGTCGTCCAGCTCCAGGGAGGTGACGTTCTCCGGCCCGATCAGCGCCCGCACTCCCTGGGCGATGGTGCTTTTTCCGCTCCCCGAGTCCCCGACGATCCCGAGGACGAAGGGGAGCGGGCGCGGCGCGTCACCGGGGGGCACCGGCACTGCTCCGCGTTCCGGGTCTCATGGCCATCTGGCCTCCAGCGCATAGGGTGGACCGGCGATCCAAAGTAGCGCCCGCCGGACACGGGCGAAAGCCGCTCGTCGTCCCGCGTCGACAAGGTCCTTGCCCTGCTCGCGCTTCCCCCGCATCCTTGACGAGCGGCGCAATGGGAGCCCCCGGCCCTCCCCCCCGGCACCCCTGTCGCGCGGCACCGGCGGCCGAATCCGGCGATCCGGGTCCCAGAACATACGCACCCGCCGCGTCCCGCGCGCGGCTCCGGCTCCCCGCAGGTGGAGCCGCTCTCCCGTCCACCCCACGTCCCGTGGAGGAGGTCCCATGCCGCCACACCTCGTACGATCCTGCAGGTCACCCGGAGGGCGCGCCCGGCGGCTCGCCCGGCTCCTTTCCGGGCTCACGCTCGCCGCGGCGCTGCTCGCCGGCGCGCCCGCCCACGCACAGACCCGCGCCACCATCACCGGCACGGTGAGCGACGCGCAGTCCCGGACGCCGATCGAGGGCGTCACGGTCCGCGCGGGGGCGCAGCAGAGCGCGGTCACCGGTCCCGAGGGGAGGTACACGCTCTCCGTGAGCCCCGGCACCCACGAGGTGGTGGTCAGCCGGGTGGGGCAGGTGCTCGCCCGCGCCACCGTCACGGCGGGCGCGGGGCAGACCGCCACCCGCGACTTCCAGGTCCAGGCGTCCGACGGCGTGGCCGTGGACGCGCTGGTGGTGGTGGGATCCCGCCGCGCCGACCGGTCGGTGCTCAGCGCTCCCGTCCCGGTGGACGTCGTCACCCGGGAGGACATCCAGCGGACCGGCCTCACGGAGACGGCGCAGATCATCCAGCGCCTCGCCCCCTCCGTGAACTTCCCGCGCGCGAGCATCGCCGACGGGACCGACCACGTCCGCCCGGCCACCCTGCGCGGACTGGCCCCGGACCAGGTGCTGGTGCTGGTCAACGGAAAGCGGCGGCACAACAGCGCGCTGGTGAACGTGAACGGCACCGTCGGCCGCGGCGCCACTTCCGTGGACCTGAACGCCATCCCCGCCAGCGCCATCGAGCGGATCGAGATCCTGCGCGAGGGAGCCGCCGCCCAGTACGGATCGGACGCCATCGCGGGGGTCATCAACATCGTCCTCCGCAGGGGCGACGAAAGGCGGATCTCCTCCACGCTCGGCCAGACGCGCGAGGGGGACGGCCGCGTGGTGCAGGCCGGCGCCGGCTACGGGGTGGACATCGGCACGGACGGCTACTTCAACGTCGCCGCGGACTTCCGCGACCGCGAGCGGACCAACCGCTCGTTCCCGGATACGCGCCAGCAGTTCTTCACCGGCGACCCGCGCAACAACGACCCGTCGCTCACCAACCAGATCAACCACCGGCAGGGCGACTCCGACGCGCGCGACGTGGGGGCGTTCCTGAACGCCGCCCTCCCGTTCGGCGGCGCGGAGCTGTACGGCTTCGGGGGGCTGACTCGCCGCGAGGGAGAGGCCGCCGGCTTCTTCCGCCGGGCGCTGGACGCGCGCACCGTGCGCGCGATCCATCCCAACGGCTTCCTCCCGCTGATCTCCACCGAGATCTGGGACGGCTCCGCCGCCGGCGGGGCCCGGGGAGCGCTGGCCGGGTGGTCGTGGGACCTGAGCACCGTGTACGGGCGGAACACCTTCGAGTTCAACGTCCTCAACAGCAACAACGTGTCGATGGGTGCGGCGAGCCCCACCGACTTCTACGCGGGAACGCTGGGCTTCAGCCAGGTGACCAGCAACCTGGACCTGGTGCGCGCCTTCCAGGTGGGGCTCGCCTCGGCGCTGAGCGTGGCGACCGGGGCGGAGTTCCGGCGGGAGGGATACTGGATCGACCGGGGAGACGAGGCCTCCTTCCGCGACGGCGGGGTGCGGATCCTGGACGGGCCCAGCAAGGGCGCGCCGGCCGCCGTAGGGGCGCAGGTGTTCCCCGGCTTCCGCCCCACCGACGAGCGCGACGAGTCGCGCAACAGCGTGGCCGCCTACCTGGACCTTGAGGCCAACCTCACCCCGCAGCTCCTCCTCACGCTGGCGGGGCGGGCGGAGCGCTTCAGCGACTTCGGCTCCACCAGCGACGGCCGCGTCGCGGCGCGCTTCGAGCCGGTGAAGGGCTTCGCGCTGCGCGGCTCGGCGGGGACCGGCTTCCGCGCCCCCTCGCTCCCGCAGTCGCACTTCTCCTCCACCGCCACCAACTTCATCGTCGTGGGCGGGGTGAACACCCCCTTCGACGTGCGCACCCTGCCGGTCGCCAGCGTCGAGGCACAGGTGCTGGGGGCCACGCCGCTCAAGCCCGAGGAGTCGGTGAACCTGAGCGTGGGCGCGACGGCGCAGCCCTTCCGCGACCTGTCGGCCACGGTGGACTTCTACCGCATCGACATCGACGACCGGATCGTCCTTTCCGGGAACTTCCTGGTGACCAACCCGCAGATCCGCGCGCTCTTCGAGGGGGCGGGGCTGCGGGGGATCGGCGGCGGGCGCTTCTTCACGAACGCCATCGACACCCGCACCACCGGGGTGGACGTGGTGGTCAACTACGGCGTGCGCCTGGGCGAGTCGGGACGGCTCCGCTTCACCGGGAGCTATGCCCACACGGAGACCGAGGTGACGGGGAAGGCGCCGACCCCGCCCCAGCTCTCCGGGCTGCAGGAGACCATCTTCGACCGGATCGAGGAGGGGCGGATCGAGCGCGGGCAGCCGCGCGACAACCTGGGGATCACCCTGGGCTACTCGCGCGAGGCGCTGCACGTGAACCTGCACAACCAGCGCTTCGGCGAGGTGACCGCGTTCGGGACGCGGGAGGAGCTCGACCAGACGTTCGGGGCCAAGTGGATCACCGACCTGGAGGTGGGCTACCGCCTGCGGGACCGCGTGGAGATCGCGGTGGGCGCCAACAACCTGTTCGACGTCTACCCCGACCAGTGGAAGGACTTCGACCAGAAGGGCCCGCTGAGCAACAACGGCATCTTCCGCTACAGCGGGATCTCCCCCTTCGGCTTCAACGGCGCCTTCTACTACACGCGGGTGTCGCTGGGCCGGTAAAGGCGGACCCACTCCCCCAACTCCTCCCCGCAAGGGGGAGGGGAGCAATACGCCCCCACCGGGAGATCCCGGTGGGGGCGTCGTTTCGCACTTCGCACTCCCGCACTCCCCCTACTTGCACTCCAGCCAGCTCTCCCCCACCCCGGTCTCCACCAGCAGCGGCACCTTGAGCTCGATGGCGCCCTCCATCCGCGTCCGCACCATCTCCCGCAGCTCGTCCAGCTCCTCGCGGGGGACCTCGAAGAGCAGCTCGTCGTGCACCTGCAGGAGCATCTTCGCGCGGAGCTTCCCCTGCTTCAGCTCCCGGTGGATGTCGATCATCGCGATCTTGATGATGTCCGCCGAGGAGCCCTGGATGGGGGCGTTGGTGGCGGCGCGCTCGCCGAAGGCGCGCACGTTGAAGTTGCGCGAGGTGATCTCGGGGATGTAGCGCCGCCGGCCGGTGAGCGTCTCCACGTACCCCTGCTCGCGCGCCAGCTCGATCTGCCGGTCCAGGTAGGCGCGCACCCCCGGGAAGCGCTCGAAGTAGGCGTCGATGAACTGCTTCCCCTCGGCGTTGGAGATCCCCAGGCGGTTCGCCAGCGAGAAGGCCCCGATCCCGTAGATCACCGCGAAGTTCACCGTCTTGGCGCGGTCGCGCATCTCGCGCGTCACCGCCTCGCGGGCCACGCCGAAGATCAGCGCCGCGGTCTGCCGGTGGATGTCCTCGCCGGAGCGGAACGCCTCCACGAAGGCGGGGTCCTCGGAGTAGTGCGCCAGGATCCGCAGCTCGATCTGGGAGTAGTCGGCCGAGAAGAAGACGTGCCCCTCCTTGGGGATGAAGCCGCGGCGGATCTCCGCCCCCAGCTCCGTGCGGATGGGGATGTTCTGGAGGTTGGGGTCGGTGGAGGAGAGCCGCCCCGTGGCCGCGATGGTCTGGTTGAACGAGGTGTGGATCCGCCCTGTCTCCGGGTTCACCATGCGGGGGAGCGCATCCACGTAGGTGGAAAGGAGCTTGTCGAGCTGCCGGTACTCCATCAGCAGCTCGGGGAGGCGGTGACCCTGCGCGGCCAGGGCCTGCAGCACCTCCACGTCGGTGGAGGGGCCGGTCTTGGTGCGCTTGAAGACCGGCAGCTTCAGCCGCTCGAAGAGGATCTCCCGGAGCTGCGGGTTGGAGTTGATGTTGAACTCCCCCCCGGCCTCCGCGTGGATCTGCGTGCGCACGGCCTCCAGCTGCCCCACCAGGCGGCGGTGCAGCTCGTGGAAGACCGCCTCGTCGATGCGGATCCCGTTCCACTCCATCTCCGCGAGCACCTCGACCAGCGGCATCTCGATGCGGCGGAAGAGGTCGTCCAGGTGGAGCTTCTCCAGCTCCGGGGCGAACAGCTCCGCCAGCCGGAGGGTGACGTCGGCGTCCTCCACGGCGTAGTCGCGGGCGCGCTCCAGCGGCACCCAGGCGAAGGGGACCTGCGCCTTGCCCTTCCCCGCCACCTCGTCGTAGGTGACGGTGCGGTGGTCCAGGTACTGGAGCGCCAGCGAGTCCAGCCCGTGCTCCCTCCGCCCCGGGTCCAGGAGGTAGCTGGCGACCATGGTGTCGAAGCCGACCCCGGCCAGCTCCACCCCCGCCCGCCGCAGCACCAGCAGGTCGTACTTGAGGTTCTGCCCCACCTTCTCGGAAGCGGCGGACTCCAGCACCTCCACCAGCGGCGCCAGCTCGTCGCTGAGGAGCGGCGGGAGGCAGAGCGGCGGCTCTGCCTCCGCCTGCTCCTCGGCGCCCTCGTCCCCCAGCAGCTCCCCCTGCCCCCCGCCCGGGAGGCAGTGCGCGAAGGGGAGGTAGTACCCCTCGCCCGGCTTCAGCGCCACGGAGATCCCCACGAGGTCGGCGCGCACGGGATCGGTGCTGGTGGTCTCGGTATCCAGCGCGAAGCGGCCCTCCCGCTTCATCCGCTCCGCCAGCGCGCGCGCGTCCTCCGCGGACTGCACCAGCCGGTAGTCGGTGGCCCGGGGCGGCTTCTCCTCCGCGGCCGGGGCGGCGTAGTCGCGCACCAGCGAGTGGAAGTCCAGGTCCAGGAAGAGCTCCTTGAGCCGCGCGCGGTCCGGCTCCTTCCGGCGCAGCTTCTCCAGGTCCAGGGGGATGGCGAGGTCCGTGCGGATGGTGACCAGCTGCTTGGAAAGGAGCGCGTCGTCCCGGTGCGCCTCCAGCGCCTCGCGCGCCCGCTTGGCGGTGACCTCTCCCGCGTGGGCCAGGATCTCCTCGATGGGGCCGAACCGCTCGATCAGCTGGATCGCCGTCTTGGGGCCGATCCCCCGCACCCCGGGGACGTTGTCGGAGGTGTCGCCGATCAGCCCCAGGTAGTCCACCACGCGCTCCGGCGGCACGCCCAGCCGCTCGTGCGCGTTGCGGGTGTCCACCCACTCCTCCTCCACCGCCTGCGGGCCGCCGCGGCCCGGGTTCAGGAGGCAGACGTGGGGGCGGATGAGCTGGTAGAAGTCCTTGTCGCCGGAGACGATCACCGTCTCCAGCTCCGCGTCCGCGGCCTGCGCCGCCAGCGTCCCGATCACGTCGTCCGCCTCGTAGCCGGCCAGCTCCACGATGGGGACGCGGAAGGCGTCGACCACCTGGCGGATCCGCGGGAGCGACCCGTCCAGCTCGGTGGGCATCTTCTCGCGGGTGGCCTTGTACTCGGGGTAGACCACGTGCCGGTCGGAGGTCCCCGCGTCGAACACCATCCCCAGGTAGTCGGGCTCGTGCTGCTCGATCACCTTGAGGAGGAACTTGGTCACCCCCCAGGCGGCGGAGGTGTTCTCCCCGCGGGACGAGATCAGGGGCCGCGAGATCATCGCGAAGAAGGCGCGGTAGATCAGCGCGTAGCCGTCGATCAGGTAGAGGCGGGGGCGGGTCTTCTCGGGTTTTTCCACGGGAGGATCCAGAGCGGTATGCGGACACCGGTGCACGGCGACGGTCCGCGCAATCTACGCCGGGGGGAGCGGCGCGCAAAGCAGGTGCCCAGGCGCGCCGGAGCCGGCCCTCCAACCCCGGCCGCCGAAGCGGCGGGCCGCCGTTTTGCGTGCGCGGTGCGTGGCCGGTGCAGGCGGGCCCGCGCAGGCCCGCCCCGGCGAGGCGAGAACCCGTACGGAAGCGCCATGTCGAGCTCGAACCGACCCCGCACCCCGGACGAGCTGGCCCGCGCCATCGCCCAGGTGGTGGGGATCCACCGGGTCGACCGGATCGTCGGCCTCCGCCCCGTGGCCCCGCCGGAGGGGCACGGCTACTACGCCTTCGTGGTGCTGCGCGACGCGGGCGACGACGCGCTGGCACTGGAGGCCAAGCTCCAGCGGCGCATCCCGCCAGCGCGCCCGCGGGTGGAGTTCTGGGTGATGGGGCTGGACGAGTGGGAGCGCTCCGCCGCGAGCGTGGGGCACCCGGCCCGCAGCGCCGAGCGCGACGGGACCGTGCTCTACGACGGCGACGTCCGGCGGGCCCGCGGCTCCGTGGCGTAGGCGCCACTCCCGCCGCCCGGCGGGACCCTGTAAGTTGCCTCCCGGCCGCAGGACGAGCTCGGGGTTCCTTCAGGGGAGGCACGACAGGTGGACTTCGCGAACAGACGGGTGCTGGTGACGGGCGGCGCCGGCTTCATCGGCAGCGCGCTGGTGTGGGAGCTGAACCGCCGCGGCTGCGAGCGGGTGGTGGTCGCCGACCGCCTGGGGCGCAGCGAGAAGTGGCGCAACATGGTGCCGCTGCGCTACGAGGACTACCTGGACGCCGACGACCTCCTCCCCGCCCTGGAGACCGGCGCGCTGGGCCGCTTCGACCTGGTGCTGCACATGGGGGCGTGCTCGTCCACCACCGAGACGGACGCCGCCTTCCTCGCCCGCAACAACTACGAGTACACCAAGGACCTGGCGGCCTGGGCGCTGTCCTGCGACGCGCGCTTCGTCTACGCCTCCTCCGCGGCCACCTACGGGGGCGGCGAGCGGGGGATGGACGACGCGGCCTCGTCCCCGGCGGAGCTGGGCCGGCTGCGGCCGCTCAACATGTACGGCTACTCCAAGCAGATGTTCGACCTGTACGCCGCCCGGCACGGGCTCCTGGACCGCACGGTGGGGCTCAAGTTCTTCAACGTCTTCGGCCCCAACGAGGCGCACAAGGGGGAGATGCGCAGCCTGGTCGCCAAGGCGTTCGCGCAGGTGCGCGAGACCGGGAAGATCCAGCTGTTCAGGAGCTACCGCCCGGAGTACCCGCACGGCGGGCAGCAGCGCGACTTCCTGTACGTGAAGGACGCGGTGGACATGACGCTGCACCTGGCGGGGACGCCCTCCGCGGCCGGGCTCTTCAACGTGGGCTCGGGGACGGCGCACACCTGGGTGGAGCTGGCGGGCGCCCTGTTCGCCGCGCTGGGGCGGGAGCCGGAGATCGAGTTCGTGGAGATGCCGGAGGCGCTGCGGGCCAAGTACCAGTACTTCACCCGCGCCGACGTGTCCCGCCTCCGGGACGCCGGATACGAAGGGCCGGCCACGCCGCTCCGCGACGCCGTGGCCGACTACGTCACCCGCTACCTGGTCCCGGACCGGAGGCTGGGGGACGAGGAGGAGGGCGCGGGCTGAGCCTTTCGATTACGACCCGGAGGTCCCTCGGCGAGAACCGCCAGCGCCGCGGGTCGCAGGGCCGAGAGGCAACGGCGAGGTGGCCTCCGTCCTCCAGAGCGCCCCATAGGGAGGCGAAGGCAAACTTCAGGTGCCTGTACAGTGATGGTGTTCCCCTGACAGTTGCCCCCGCCGGGGAGTAGATCAAGCAGCCTCAGGCACCTCCTCGGCGGTCGGGGTGGAGGGTTGGGGCAGGCCAGCAAGGAAGACCTGCTCGGGAGTCCTGCCCTTCATGT
>DASYWD010000256.1 GCA_035936415.1 Longimicrobiaceae bacterium | reverse complement strand
CGGGGTGGCGCTGCTGGTGGTGCGCTGGGTGCCGGAGACCGGCCGCCCCGCCCCTACGCCGCCGGCGGGGCCTCCCCCGCCGCCCCCTCGTGGTGCCCCGGCCCCCCCTCGCCCAGGTTCCGCCGCAGCAGCGCCGCGGGGTCCGGGTCGCGCCCCATGAAATCCCGGAACAGCTCCCCCGGGTCGGCGGCGTCGCCGCGGGACAGCACGGCCTCCACGAAGGCGCGCCCCGTCTCCCGGTTGAAGAGCCCCTCGCGCTGGAAGCGGGAGAAGGCGTCCGAGTCCAGCACCTCCGCCCACAGGTAGCTGTAGTACGCCGCCGCGTACCCCCCGGCGAAGACGTGCGTGAAGCCGGCGACGAAGTGGTTCCGCGCGAAGTCCGGGCGGTAGGCGAAGCGCCCCAGCACCTCCTGCGCGTACGCCACCGCGTCGCCATCACGCGCGGGTTCGTAGCGCGCGTGCAGCGACAGGTCCATGGTCCCGTAGCTCAGCTGCCGCATCTGGAAGGTGGCGGCCATGTGGTTGCGCGCCGCCAGCATCTTGCGGTACAGCGGCTCCGGGATGGGCTCCCCCGTCTCCCAGTGGCGCGCGAACAGGTCCAGCGCCTCCCGCTCCCACGTCCAGTTCTCCATGATCTGCGAGGGGAGCTCCACCCAGTCGCGCGCCACGCTGGTCCCGCCCCGCGCCCGCACCTCCACCCGCGAGAGGACGTGGTGCAGCAGGTGCCCGAACTCGTGGAAGACGGTCTGCACCTCGTTGTGGGTCAGGAGCGCGGGGCGCCCCCCCTCCGGCGGCGACACGTTCCCGGCGAGCGACGCCAGGTGCGGCATCCACCCCTCCTCCGTGGGCCCGCCGGTCACCAGCCCGCTCATCCACGCGCCCTGCCGCTTGGTCTCGCGCGGGAACCAGTCCGCGTAGAAGCCCCCCAGCAGCTTCCCCTCCTCGTCATGCACGTCGTAGAAGCGCACCTCCGGGTGCCACACCTCCGGGACCTCGCGCTCGGTCACCCGCACGCCGAAGAGGCGGCGCGCCACCTCGAAGAGGCCGCCCAGCACCCCCTCCAGCGGGAAGTAGGGGCGCAGCTCCTCCTGGTCCAGGTCGTAGCGGGCGCGGCGCATCCGCTCCGACGCGAACAGCGTGTCCCAGGGCTCCAGCTCCGGGATCCCCAGCTCCTCCCGCGCGAACTCCGCCAGCGCCTCCATCTCCCGCTCCCAGTACGGCCGGGTGCGCGCGGTGAGGTCCTCCTCGAAGTCCAGCGCCCGCTCCCCCGACCTGGCCATGCTGTCTTCCAGGCGGTAGTCGGCGAAGTCGCGGTAGCCCAGCAGGGCCGCCAGCTCGCGGCGCAGCTCCAGGATCCGGGCGATGAGGGGGCGGTTGTCGTGCGGCTCGGCGCTGGCGCGGCTGGTGTACGCCCGGTACATCCGCTCCCGCAGCGCCCGGTTCTCCGCGTACTCCATGAACGGCTGGTACGAGGGGAGGTGCAGCGTGAAGCGCCACCCCTCCACCCCCCGGGCCTCGGCCGCGGCGCGGGCCTGCGCCACGGCGGAGGGGGGGAGCCCCCGCAGGTCGTCCGGGTCCGTCACCACCATCTCGAAGGCGTTGGTGGCGTCCAGCACGTGGTTGGAGAACTCCGTCTGCAGGCGCGACAGCTCCACCCGGACCGCTTCCACCCGCGCCTTGGCCTCCGGGGGGAGGTCGGCGCCCGCGCGCTCGAACTCGCGCACCGTCTTGTCCAGGTGGCGGCGCCGCACCCCCGTGAGCGCCGCCGCCTCCGGCGAGGCGGCCAGCTCCCGGACCGCCGCCCAGAGGCCGGCGTTCAGGGGGAGCCGGGCGTAGAAGGCGGCGAGCTCCGGGAGCACCTCCTGGTACGCCTCGCGCAGCTCCGGCGTGTTCATCACGGCCAGCAGGTGCGACACCGGGTGGGTGACGTGGTCCAGCCGCTCCTCCATGGCGTCCAGCCGTCCCAGGGTGTTGTCCCAGGTGCGCTCGCCGGGCTCGGCGACGATCGCCTCCACCTCGCGCTCCGCCGCGGCGAGCGCCTCGCGCACCGCGGGCACCACGTGCTCCGCGCGGATCCGGTGGAAGGGGATGGGGAGGCCCTCGGAAAGGAGCGGGTTCATCGCTTCGTCGTCGGTCACGGCAGGTCGTCGGTTCCGGGATTCGCTCGGGTCCGGGTCGCCCCGGCCGCCCCGCTGCCGTCAGGAACCGTGCCCGGCGGTACGATCCCTGCTTGCCCCGGGGAGCGGAAGCACGCGCAAGCTACGAAACGGAAGGCGGAGACGCACGGTGATCATCGACTGCCACACCCACCTGAACGGCTACGACGAGTCGTCGCCGACCACCCTCGAGGAGCGGTACCGGGCCCTCCGGGCGGAGATGGACCAGCACGGCGTGGACTACGCGCTGGTGCTCACCTCGTACAAGGTCACGGAGCACCGGCCGTCGGTGGACGAGGTGCTCACGGTGGTGGGAGACGACCCGCGCATCGGGGTGGTGGCGGGGGTGAGCTACTACGACTACCGCTCCTCGGACCTGGCCAACCTGCGCATCCTGCTCCGCACCGGGCGCATCAAGGGGCTCAAGCTCTACCCCGGGTACGAGGCCTTCTACGTCCACGACGCCCGCATGCGGGTGGTGTACGAGCTGGCGGGCGAGTTCGAGGTCCCGGTGATGATCCACACCGGCGACACCTTCGACCCCAAGGGGAAGGTCAAGTACGCGCACCCGCTGGAGGTGGACGAGGTGGCGGTGGACTTCCGCGAGGTCACCTTCGTGATCTGCCACCTGGGGAACCCCTGGGTGACCGACGCCATGGAGGTGATCTACAAGAACGACAACGTGGTGGGCGACATCTCCGGCTTCACGCTGGGGCACTTCGAGGAGCGCTTCGAGCGCTACATGCTCTCGCAGGTCAACGAGGTGCTGGCCTTCGCGGGCGACCCCAAGAAGCTGCTCTTCGGCACCGACTGGCCCATCTGCGACCTGGGGAGCTACATCCGCTTCGTCCGCCAGCTCGACCTGCGCGAGGAGGACGTCTCCAAGATCCTCTGGGAGAACTCGGCGCGCATCTTCAAGCTCGACCTGGACGCCATCCGGGAAGCGGCGGGGAAGGAGGCGGATGGCGCTGCCGGCTGACCTGCGCGCGGTGGAGGTGAGCGACGAGCGCTCCGAGCTGGCCCGCGAGACCCTCGCGCTGATCCAGGAGGCCATCGGCGACGTGCAGCCGCTGGGCGACCTGCTCTCGGAGCTGGAGGAGACGCGGCTCGGCCTCCCGGCGGGGGGGCGCTACCACCTGCTGGCCCTCCTCGATCCCACGGGCGCGCCGGTGGCCGCGGCGGCGGGGATCTACCTGGAGGCGGTCAACGCCGGGTTCGTCACCTACCTGGCCGTCCGCGCCGACCAGCGGCGGCGGCGGCTGGGGCGGAAGCTGCGCGAGTTCCTGATCGAGGCCTTCCGGGGGGAGGCGCTGCGCGCCCGCGGGGAGGAGCTGGCCTGGACGGTGGGCGAGGTGCGGAGCAACAGCCCCTGGCTGCGGACGCTGGTGCGCAGCGGCAGGGCGATCCCCTTCGACCTCAGCTACTTCCACCCCTGGATGTCCCTGCGCTCCGAGGGGCGCTACGTGCTCTACCGGCAGCCGTCCGGCGACCCGCGGCGCGAGCTCCCCCCGGACGAGGTGATGCGCCTGGTGTACGGGATCTGGCGGCGGGCGTACCGGGTGCGGTATCCCACCCAGAGCGAGACCTTCTGCTACATGCTGCGGCAGGTGGAGGACCGGGAGACGGTGGGCGTCCATGCGGACTTCGCCGCGCTGATGGCGCACGGCGCCGAGGGGAAGGCCGGTGCCGTGTAGCCGGCCCGCCCTATCCCGGCTCCCCCGCCCTCTCGACGGTCCGAACCGAGATCGTCGTCCCCTGCATGCAGAATGACATCTCCGCCACCCTCCCCGTCACGGTGACGCGGTCGCCGGGACGGAAGCCGCCCGTCTCGCCGGCCAGCGTGTAGAGCTGCCCGTCGTCGCCGCGAAGGGCGGGGCACTCCACGCCCTCGTCCGTCAGCCGGCCGGTCACGCGGACCGTGCCCGCGGTGTCCTCCGCCATGGCTCCTCCCTGCTGCGTGGGGGTGACGTGGAAGGTGTCCGAGGTGACCCGGACCAGCGTAGGCGGGTACGCCACCACGAAGACGTAGGGGCGGCCCGGCTGCGCGTGCTCCGGGACGCGCACCACGGCCGCGGTGCTCCCGTCCCCGCTGGTCCGCGTGCGGGCGACCACCTCGTGCTCCGAGCGCGCCGCTCCGAACGCCACGTCCAGCACGGCGTCCGCCGGGAAGTTGCGGGCGCTCACCCGGACCTCGGTCCCCGGCGGGCCGCGCAGCGGC
>DASYWD010000255.1 GCA_035936415.1 Longimicrobiaceae bacterium | reverse complement strand
CGCGCCAGCGCGAACGCCGCGCCGCCCAGCAGGCGGGCGAGCGCGGCGACCTCCTCCACGTCGTCGGTGGCGTACCGGCGCACGCGCTCCGGGTCGCGCCGGTACACGGCGTACACGTCCCGGCCGGGGACGTACTCCCGGTCGGGCGCCGCCACCCCGAAGTGCCGCGCGACCGCCTTGAGCCCGTGGCCCGGCAGCTCGCGCGCAGCGAAGTCGTAGCGGATCACCGCGTCCAGCGTGTCGATCAGCTCGCGCCCGGGGGCCACGAAACGCACCCGGCCGCCCACGCCGCCGCGCCGGGCGGCGCGCTCGCGCAGGCCGAACCGCCCGAGCCGCCCGAGCGGGAGGGGGACGCCGAGCCGGCGCGCCCGTTCGGCCAGGAAGGGGAGGTCGAAGCCGTGCAGGTTGTGGTTCTCGATCACGTCCGGGTCGGCCGCCTCCACGGCGGCGACCAGCCGCCCGATCAGGTCGGCCTCGGCCGCGTCCCCCCCACCGCGCGCTTCGAGCACGTGCGCCGCGCCCGACGGGTCGCGGACCGCGACCATGAAGATCCGGTCGCGCGCCGGGTCGAGGCCCGTCGTCTCCAGGTCGAACTGGAGGCGGTGCAGGTGGTCGAAGGCGAGGCCGCGGAAGTACGTGCGCCCGGTCGCCGTCAGGTACTGCTCCTCCGGGGGCAGCGCCAGCACGCTGGCGGCTCCCAGGTCGCGCAGGTGGGCGACGCGCCGTCCGAGGCGGCGCCTCGCACCGTGGAGCACCGCTGATGCGAGCGTCCTGCCGTCGTCGGCGGAGACCAGGAACCGCAGCTCGCCGGCCCCGTCGAGCTCACGGTACCGGACGGGCGCGCCGGATGCGCCCTCGGGCCCGAGACGCGCGCCCAGGTGCCGGAGGTCGTCGAGGCGGTCGAGGAGGATCCATGGGCGATACCGCGGGTCCTCGCGGACGAGCGCGCCCGTCTCCGAATCCCGGCGCCACACGATGGCGCTGCCGTCCGGCTCGGCCCACACGGACACGATCCCGGGCGTGGGGTCCCAGCCCCACAGCCATTCGTCCTCGCCCGCCGTGCCTGCGACGGCGCCGGGCTCCGGGACAGCGGTCACCGGGACCGGCCGCACGCCACGGGCGGGGTCGGGAACCGGCGGCGGCGGGTCGGGCGTACGCATCGGCAGGCGGCGTTCGTCAAGGTCCGGGCTCGCGGCGGAGGGACACCGATCTTATCACCCGCCAGGGCCAAGGCGCGAGTCCGATCTCCTCCCCCACCCTCCCGTCCTCGTCCACCTGCGCTCGCGGAGGGGCCGCTCTTGCGCGGCTCCGACCGCGACAATGCGGCGCGCCGGGCTGCGCCTTCCGGGGCGATCGGCCGCTCGCTGGCGGGTCCCCGGACCGTCACGCCCCGATCGATACGTTTCCGGGTCGTGCCGGCTCCTGCTCCGGCTCGCCGGTCCACCACAGCGGCACCTCCGGCGTACGCCATCCCTGTGGCGAATTCCGCATCAGGCGCGCGAGGCCGCGCCGACGGCCGGAGATGTCGCGATACGCCGCCACCACCCCCTGGATGGTGACCTCGGGGCGTTCCTGCAGGGTGGGCTCGATGGACAGCTCGCCCAGCCGCAGGAGCACGTCCCGGGCGGGGACCCCCTCCGCGATCTCGCGTTCCAGGCCGAGAATCCTGGCGTGGACCTGACACCCTTCGTCCCGGCTCATGATCCCGGACCCGTAGAGCGCGATCAGGAGCCGTCTCTGCGCCGCCAGGGCCCGGTTCGCGTTCTGGTCGCGGAGGGGCTGCCTGGGCGCCGGCAGCATGCTCGCCAGCACGACGGACTGGAACGCATCCAGTTCCGCGGCGGGTCGGGAGAAGTGCTCCATGGCGGCCATCCCGATCCCCCACGTACCCTCGCCCCATTCGACGACGTTCAGGTACAGCTCCAGGATCCGCTCCTTCGTGAGCACCCGTTCCAGGCCTCGCGTGATGAGCGCTTCCTGGACTTTCCGCCGCATGGACCGGTCCGGGTGCAGGTAGAGGTTCCGGGCCAGCTGCTGGGTGATCGTGCTCACCCCGCGTACCCCCCTCCGCAGCCTGAGCGCCTCCCGGATGGCGACCCGCATGCGGGCCCACCAGAATCCCCGGTGCAGGAAGAACGTAGGGTCCTCCGCCCCGAGCACGGCACACACCAGGTAGGGAGAGATCTCCCCGAGCGCCACCCACCCGGTGAGCCCGGGGTCCGACTCCCGCCCCGCCTGTGCCGCCCTGTAGCGGGTGTAGCCGGTCGATGCGGGGTTTCGCTGGGCCAGCTCGGGAACCTCCCTCAGAGACCGTACGACCTGCAGCCATCCCAGGCCCCCGGCACTCGCGCGACGCCCATGGGTACGGAGATCCATACGAACTCCTTTCAGAAGGTGAGGCGTCGGGTGCCGGGCGGCGGGCCGGGACACCCTCCCGCACGAGGTGGCGCCCGACGCTCTTCTCGTCAGGTCCGGGGACGCCACGCGAACGCGCGCCCGCTCCACGACCCGGGATCAGATCGCATCCGTGCACGCCCCGCCATGCAGAGGCGCGGGCGGCCGCGCGCCCGTGGAGGTGTCTTCGGCCGTCATCTGCGCGGAGAGGCCCGATCGCAGGGGGCATCCGCGGCTCGCGCCGTCCGGCGAGACGGCGTAGCCCACCAGCTCGTCGCGGCGCTTCTTGAGGTAGCGCATGAACGGCGTCCCGCCCGTACCGGTCTCCACGGGGTTCCCGGCGCCCCGCGGCGACTGGGCGTGGACGAAGAGCGCCGCGTACTCCAGGTGCTTCGCCTGGAAGTCGTACAGCCCCTCCAGGCACGCGTCGTACATGGAGACCAGCGGGCTCGCGCGGCCGTGCCGCTGCACGTACGCGCGGATCGAGGGGCCCCGCTCGACGTGGGTGATGAAGGCGCGGTGCCCGGGGGGCATGTATTCGCGCAGGGCCAGCATGTGCTCCTGCAGTGGGTCGGAGGCGTAGCTGACGCCGAGCGCGGCGTGGATCGACGGGACGATCGAGCTCTGCGCGCCGCTCGAGCCCCGGAACGCCTGCGGCCGGCCGCCGTACGCCGCGACCCCGTCGTACCGGAGGCCGTGAGGAAGGGCCGGGTTGTCCTTCCAGGCGAAGACGAAGGGGCGGATCCGCGTGTAGAAGATGTAGGGGTCGCACTGCTCGCCCATGCGCGAGAGGGTCGCCAGCATCTGCGACAGCACGCCCGCGATCGTGCCCAGGCAGCGCTCCAGCCCCCCGGCGTCGTCGCGGGCGGCGGCCTCCTGCGCCTCGACGATCGCCTGCATCGCCGGGCCCGCCCTCCCCTCGATGTCGATGTGCACCTGGATGAACCACGCCTCGTCGACGCCGCCGAAGAAGTGCTCCAGCAGGGCGATGTTGCCGAGGGCCACCGGACCCTCCGCGTCGAGGCGGCGCCAGTTGGTCAGCGCCTGCGAGGCGTAGGAGAGCACGGGCGGCCGGTCCAGCCGCTCCGCGACGGCATGCCAGGGCACGGCGAGGTTGGCCGGGAGCCGGTCCACGGGCTCGCGGTCGCCCCAGACGTAGGCGTGGCCGAAGTAGGACAGGAGCAGCATCGCCCGCGCCAGGTCGCCGGGGGCGGCCAGCGGAGCCGGGTCGAGCCGTGGCAGGCGGCGGACGGCGCGGCGCACGGTACCCGCGATCAGCTGCTCGCTCAGCTCGTCGGCGAGGGCCTCCCAGGGCGAGAAGGCGTCCGGCAGGCGCCGCACCGGGTCGGTGGCAGGCAGGAACCCGTACCGCGGGTGGACGCCGAACGCGGCCAGCACGTCCGACGCCTGCGAGGGCGACACCGGATTGCTTCGCATGGGTGCTCCATGAACGGAGGTGCGCAGGTCGGACTCCATCATCCACCGCTCCCCACCGCGCCGCGGTCGGCCGCGACGTGCGCGGCCAGGCCCGCGACGTGGGGCGGCGTCAGCGCCGTGAAGTGGTTCCCGGCCCCCGTCGAGACGAGGAGGCCGGGCGCCCAGCGCCTCCATGCGCGGACCGTCTCCGCGAAGTGCTCCCGGTTCGCGCCCTCGTCCTTGCGGGGGTCGTCCAGCAGCACCAGGCGGAGCCGGTCCGGGTAGACGGCCGAGGGCGCGTAGGTCGTCCGCGCGCAGGCGGCGAACGTCCGGAAGGGACCCTGGAGCACCGTGGGGTCCAGGCGCGCGGACATGAGGCCGTGCCGGACCATCCGGTCGTGCAGGAGCTTCAGCCGGCCGTTCTCGTCGAGAGCGGCGGCCTCCGCGGCGGCGATCCCGAAATCCGCTCCCATCGCGAGCTCCAGGACCTCCACGAGGTCCAGGAACGCCTCGCCTCCGTCGCGCTCGCGGATGCCGGCCCCGTCCCCGTCCGGCGCCTCGGTGTCGAGGAGGAGGAGGGATCCCGGGGAGCGCCCCGCCTCCCGCAGCCGGAGCGCCATCTCGAACGCGACCCAGCCGCCGAAGGAGTGGCCCACCAGGTGGACGGGACCCTCGGGACAGACTTCCCGGACCGCACGGAGGCAGCACTCCGCGGCCGCCTGGACGGTGGAGTGCGGGACCATCGCCCCGTCCAGCCCCCGCGGCTGGAGCCCGTAGACCGGCCAGGCCGGATCCAGGTGCCCGGCCAGCGCGGAGAAGGTGGTCACGCTCGCGCCGGCGCCCGGCACACAGAAGGTGGGGACTCCCCCGCCCAGCCTTCCTCTCTGCAGCGTCACGAGAGGCGAGTAGCGCTCGCCCGGGAGGGCGTTCCGGGCCGCGGCCGCGCGGCGGAGCTCGTGCGACAGCGCCCGGCCGACGGCCGCGGCGTTGGAGCCCTCCATCATGGACAGGTGGGTTCCAGGCACCGGAGTGACCCGGATGGACGCCTCGTCCAGGACCGCCTGCCAGCCGCGCCGGGGGTCGGCGCCGGCGCCGTCCCGGGCGGAGAACAGGTGAACGGGGAGCGGGATGGGCTGGGGGCGGTACCCGCGCGTGCTGCGGTCGTGGACGTCCAGCCGGTCCTGCATCTCCGCGGCCTGCGCCGCCGTGACGTGGCCGGGGAGCAGACCCCTCTCCCGGCACCCGGCGACGAAGGCCTCCAGGTCCGGGCGCGAAGCGACCAGCTCCCGGTCTCCGGGCTCGGGGGCCCTGCCCTCTCCACCGGCCTCCATGCGGAGCATGTGCAGCAGCATCCCGTAGTCGTGCCTCCCCTCCCCGGCTCCGCTGCCGCCGGCCGCCGGGTAGTAGCTGTCCATCATCCCCAGGAACTCGACGGGCTGGTCCTGGCCGATGAGCTGCGCGGCCATCTCGTAGGCGAGCATGCCGCCGTAGGACCACCCGGCCAGGCGGTACGGGCCCTCGGGCTGGACCTCGCGGACCATCCGTACCAGCCGGGCCGCCATCCCCTCGACCGTGCGAAGCGGGGGCTCCAGGCCGGAGACCGCCGGCAGGGCGTACACCGGGATGCCGGCGTCGATGTGCGGGTGCAGCACCTGGGCGTATGCCACCGACCCCGAGCCCTCGTGGACGAGGAAGAGCGGGCGCTCCGAGCCGGCCGTCCGAACGGGGATCGCCCGGTCGCTGCGCAGCTCGGGCCCGGACCCGCACACCCTGGCCGAAAGGGATTCGACGGTCGGGTGCGAGAAGAGGTCCGCCAGCGCCAGCGGCGCGTCCAGCACCCCGTGCAGCCGCCCGAGGACCTGCACCGCCAGGAGGGAATGCCCGCCCAGCTCGAAGAAGTTGTCCCACCGGCCCACCCGCTCCACCTTCAGCACCTCGGCCCAGATCTCCGCCAGCGCCCGCTCCACCTCTCCCACCGGAGCCTCGTAGCCCCGCCGGGCGTACGCATTCCCGTCCGGGGCCGGCAGCGCCCTGCGATCCACCTTCCCGTTCGGCGTCAGCGGCATCTCCTCGAGGCGGACGTAGGCGGCTGGAACCATGTGCTCCGGCAGCCGCTCCCCCAGGTGCCTCCGCAGCGTCTCCGCCTCGACCCCCTGTGCAGCCACGTAGTAGGCCACCAGGCGCCGGTCGCCCGGCGCGTCCTCCCGCGCGAGGACCACGGCGTCGCGCACGGCGGGGTGCTCCGCCAGCCACGTCTCGATCTCCCCGAGCTCGATCCGGTAGCCCCGGATCTTCACCTGGTGGTCGGTGCGCCCCAGGAAGTCGATCGTCCCGTCCGAACGCCACCGGCCCAGGTCCCCCGTCCGGTACAGCCGCGCGCCCGGGTCCCCTCCGAACGGGTCCGGGACGAAGCGCTCGGCCGTCAGCTCCGGCAGGTTCTGGTAGCCCCGCGCCACCTGGCCGCCCGCGACGTGGATCTCCCCCGCGACTCCCTGCGGCACGGGCGCACCGTGGGCGTCGAGGATGTAGACCCGGGTGTTGCGGATCGGCCGGCCGATGGACTGCCAGGTGGAGGAGTCGTCGGTCAGCTCGTGGTGCGTCGCGTTGACCGTCGCCTCCGTGGGGCCGTACAGGTTGTGCAGCGGGGGACGGTACCCTCCGCGCCGGAACCAGTCGGACAGCGCGGCAGGCTCCACCGCCTCGCCGCCGATCTCCACCAGGCGCACGCAGTCCGGGATGGGCACGGAGGGATCCCCCGCCAGCAGCTGCCAGAACCGGGCGGGAAGGTCGATGACGCTCACCCGGTGCGCCTCGCACATCGTCCAGAAGGTCCGGGCGCCCTCCAGCCAGGCGTCGCTCCGCAGGACCAGCGCGGCCCCCGACAGCAGGGCCCCGAAGATCTGCTCCACGGACGCATCGAAGGTGACGGGGGCGAACTGCAGGTTGCGGTCGCCGGGGCCGATCCCCAGCCCGGCCTGCAGCGCGTCCGCCTGCTGGCAGACGGAGCGGTGCTGGATCATGACCCCCTTGGGCCGGCCGGTCGAGCCCGAGGTGTAGATCACGTACGCCAGGTGCTCCGGCGACAGCTCTCCCCGCACCGGGTCGGTCGGCGGCAGGCTCGACCACTCGGCCGCGGCATCGACGTCGATCACGGGAAGATGGAAGCCCGCGAACAGCGGCCGGAGCTGCCCCTGCGTCAGCACCGCCACCGGCCGGCTGTCCTGCAGCACCTCGCGCAGCCGTTCCCGGGGGTGCGCCGGGTCCAGCGGCACGTACGCGCCGCCCGCCTTGAGGATGCCGAAGAGTCCCACGATCATCTCCGGGCTGCGCTCGGCGCAGATCGCCACCCGCGCGTCCGGACCCACGCCCCGCGCGCGGAGATGGTGGGCGAGCCGGTTCGCCCGGGCGTTCAGCTCCGCGTAGCTCAGCTCCTCCGCTCCGCAGACCACCGCCACCGCGTCGGGGGCGCGCTTCACGTGTGCCTGGAAGAGCTCGTGCACGCAGGCGTCGCGCGGGTACTCCGCCGCGGTGGCGTTCCACTCCTCCAGCACCTGCCGCCGCTCCTCCTCCGGCAGCACCTCCAGGCTGCGCACCGCCGCCGTCGGCGCTGCCTCCAGCGCCTCCACCAGGCGCTCCAGCGCGACCTGCACCAGGCGGCACACCCGCCCCGGCACCACGCTGGCGTGCGCTTCCGCGACGAGCTTGAACCCCTCTCCCAGGTCGTCCACCGAGAGGGAGAGCGGGTAGTTCGATCGCTCCTCGCTGTGGACGCGCGTGATCCCCTCCCACGCCTGCGGCCTCTCCACGGTGCGGGTCGGCCCGCCGCGGTTCCGGTAGTTCAGCAGCGCCGTGAACAGGGGGGTGGGCGGCTCCACCCCGCTGCACCGCTGCGCCACGGCCAGGGACGCGTGCTCGTGGCGCAGCAGCTCGGCGAGCAGCCCGTGCATCCGCCTCACCGTCGCCTCGACCCCCTCTTCGCCGATCCGAAGGCGCACGGGCAGCGTGTTGATGAAGGGACCCATCACCCGGTCCGATCCCGCTCCGCCCTGCATCCGGCCGAAGAGCACGGTGCCGAACACCACGTCCATGCGGCCCGACACCCGCGCCAGCACCTGCGCCCAGGCGACGTGGAACAGGCTCGCCGCGCTCACCCCCAGCGCCCGGGCCCGCTCCCGCAGGCGCCGCGAGAGCCCGTCGTCCAGCGTCAGACGCGCCTCCGCGGCCCGCGAGCCGTCGCCCCGCGCGTCCACCAGGCCGAACGGCGCGGTGGGCGCGCTCACGTCCCCGAGCAGGCCCCGGAAGAAGGCCTCCTGCTCCTCCGCGCTCCCCCGCCTCCGCGTCTGTGCCACGTAGTTCCGGAACGGCATCGGCGCGGGGAGCTCCGATTCGCAGCCGAGCAGGTGCGCCTCGATCTCCGCGTGGAGGAAGCGGAGGGAGGTGTTGTCGTCCGCCAGGTGGTGCAGGAGCATCAGCAGGAACCACCGGCCGCGCGCCTCGTCGTGGGCCAGGTGCAGCCGCAGGAGGGGCGCCCGCGTCACGTCGATCCGGTGCCGCCGCGGGGCGACGCGCCGGTAGAGCTGGCGCCCCGGGTCGTCGTCGCCGGGACCGAGCGCCACCTCCTCCACCAGGAGCGGCGCCGTGCGCCACACCACCTGCACGGGCTGCCGCAGCCCCTCCCACACCACCGACGTGCGCAGGATGTCGTGGCGCTGCACGACCGCCTGCAGCGCACCCAGGTAGGCGTCCAGCCGCTCGCGGCCGTCGAACGCGGTCAGGAAGGAGGTCAGGTACGGGTCGCCCTCCGTGGTCATCAGGTGGTGGAAGAGGATGCCCTCCTGGAGTGGGGCCAGCGGATAGATGTCCTGCACGTTGGCCGCCCCTCCCGGGACTCCCGCCACGATGCGGTCGATCTCCTCCTGCTCCAGCTCCACCAGCGGCAGCATCTCCGGAACGAGCGCCCGGCACTCCGGCGGGATCCGGTTGGGCGGCACCTCCACCTCGCGGGACCTGCCGTCCACCCCCGCGGCGTAGTCCTCGAGCCGCGGCGTGGTGAACAGGGCGCGCACGTCCGCGTGCAGCCCCCGCTGCCGCATGCGCTCGATCAGGGTCACCGCCAGCAGCGAGTGCCCGCCCAGCTCGAAGAAGTGGTCGTTGCGCCCGACCCGCTCCACGCCGAGCAGCTCCGCCCAGATCTCCGCCAGCGCCTGCTCCACCTCGCCGACCGGCGCCTCGTAGCCGCGTCGCGCGTACGCCTCGCCGTCGGGCGCCGGGAGCGCCCCGCGGTCCAGCTTTCCGCTCGGCGTCAGCGGCAGCTTCTCCAGGCGCACGTAGGCGGCCGGCACCATGTGCTCGGGGAGCCGCTCCTGCAGCGACCGGCGCAGCGCCTCTGGCTCCAGCGGTCCCTCGCCCACGAGGTACGCTACCAGGCGCCGGTCGCCCGCCCCGTCCGCGCGCGCCAGCACGACCGCTTCGCGGACGCCGGGGTGCTCGGCCAGGCACGCCTCGATCTCGCCCGGCTCGAGGCGGAAGCCGCGCACCTTCACCTGGTGGTCGTTGCGCCCCAGGTACTCGATGGCTCCGTCGGGGAGCCAGCGCCCCACGTCGCCGGTGCGGTACAGCCGCGCTCCCGCCTCGCCCGAGAACGGGTCGGGGACGAATCGCTCCGCCGTCAGCTCCGCCCGCCCCAGGTATCCCCGTGCCACCTGGACCCCTCCGATGTGGAGCTCCCCCGCCACGCCCGCCGGCGCCGGCGCGCCGGACGGATCCAGCACGTACATGCGCGTGTTCGCCACCGGCGCGCCGATGGGGATCCGGGCCGCCGAGCCGTCCGTCGGGCAGCGCCACGCCGTGACGTCCACCGCCGCCTCCGTCGGGCCGTAGAGGTTGTGCAGCTCGGCCTCGGGCAGGCGCTCCCCGAAGCGCTCCACCAGCGCGGGCGGCAGCGCCTCGCCGCTGCACACCACCCGCCGGAGGCCCGTGCACATCCCGACCTCCGGGTGCTCCAGGAACGCCCCCAGCATGGAGGGGACGAAGTGCACCGTGGTGATCCCCCGGCTCCTGATCGTCTCCACCAGGTAGTCGGTGTCCCTGTGGCCCTCGGGGCGGGCCAGTACCAGCCGGGCGCCCACCGCGAGCGGCCAGAAGAACTCCCAGACCGACACGTCGAAGCTGTACGGCGTCTTCTGCAGCACCGCCTCGTCCGGCGCCAGGCGGTGGGCCGTCTCCATCCAGTGGAGCCGGTTGACCACGCCGCGGTGCGCGTTCATGACGCCCTTGGGCCGCCCCGTCGAGCCGGAGGTGTAGATCACGTAGCACAGGTGCTCCGGCGTCAGCCCCACCCGTTCCGGGTTCGCATCCGGCGCTCCCGCCCAGAGCGCCGCGTCGGCGGCCACGTCCAGCACCGGCACGTCCGGGTCCTCGAACCGGTCCCGCAGGTCCTCGCGCGTCAGCAGCGCCAGAGGGCCGCTGTCCGCGAGCATGTGCTTCAGCCGCTCCTGCGGGTACGACGGATCGAGCGGCACGTAGGCGCCCCCGGCCTTGAGCACCGCCAGGAGCACCGCCACCAGCTCCGGGCTCCGCTCCAGGCAGACGGCCACCCGCGCGTCGGGCCCGACGCCCAGCCCGACCAGGTGGTGCGCCAGGCGGTTCGCGCGCGCGTTCAGCTCGGCGTAGCTCACCTGCTCGCCCTCGAAGACCACCGCCACCGCGTCCGGTGTACGCTCCGCCTGCGCCTCGAACAGCTCGTGGATGCACCGCTCGGCCGGGTACGGCGCCTGCGTGGCGTTCCACGCCTCCACCACCTGCCGCCGCTCCGCCTCGGGCAGCATCTCCAGCCCGGCGACCCGCCGCTCCGGCCCGGCCGCCATCCCCTCCAGCACGCGCCGCAGGTAGCCGAGATGGCGCTCCACCGTGGCGCGCTCGTACAGCGAGGTCGTGTACGTCAGACCTCCCGTGATCCGCCCCTCCGACTCCCCCAGCCAGAGCGACAGGTCGTACTTGGCGCTCACCGGCTGCCCACCCGCGCCGAATCCCGCCAGGGCCAGGCCCGGCAGCGCCAGCTCCTCGGCGGTCGCGTTCTGCCAGGCAAGCATCACCTGGAAGAGCGGGGTGTGCGCCAGGCTGCGCGCCGGGCGCACCGCCTCGACCACCTGCTCGAAGGGGATGTCCTGGTTCTGCTGCGCCTCCAGCGCACGCTCCCGCACCCGCTCCAGCAGCTCCCCCACCGTCGGCCCGCCCGAGAGGTCCAGCCGCAGCGCCAGCGTGTTGACGAAGAAGCCGATCAGCCCCTCCACCTCCGCCTGGCCCCGGTTGGCTGTCGGCGTGCCGACGACCAGGTCCTCCTGCCCCGAGAGGCGCGAGAGCACCGCGGCCCAGCCGGCCAGCAGCGTCATGAACAGCGTCGTCCCCCGCCGCCGCGAGAGCGCCTTCAGCCCGGCGGTCAGCTCCTCGTCCAGCACCACCCCCAGCGCGGCTCCGGCGAAGTCCTGCTGCGCGGGGCGCGGGCGGTCGGCGGGCAGCTCCAGCAGCTCGGGCGCGCCGGAGAGCGTCCGCTTCCAGTACTCCGCCTGCTGGCGCAGCACCTCTCCCTCCACCCAGCGCCGCTGCCAGACGGCATAGTCGGCGTACTGCACCGGAAGC
>DASYWD010000254.1 GCA_035936415.1 Longimicrobiaceae bacterium | reverse complement strand
CGCCTCGGCGAGGAGGGCGACCAGCTCCGCGTCGGGACGGACCGGGGCGCCGGGGGGGGCTCCGTTGACTCGCGCCAGCTCCGCGTCGTCGCGCCAGGAGCTGAGGAGCGCCTCCTGCCGCCGCACCTCCGCGAAGGCCCGCTCCAGCGTCGCCAGCCCGGCCTCCCGCGTGGGGGCCAGCACCCGCCCACGGAGGGTCGTCCCCATCAGGAACGCCTCGCGCTCCACGGGGACCGTGTCGGCCGCCGCGGCCGGGACCACGGCGGGGGCCTGCGGCCGCGGCGCGCACCCGGCGAGGAGCGCGGCGGCGAGGAGCGTTGCGGACCGGGTACGGATCAACTGCGCGTCCCTGCTGCGTGTCGGCCCCGCCTCACCCGGATGTGAGTTTGAGAACCATTTTCAACTGAGCGACAGAATACGGCGCCCCCCGGGGGGGTGTCAAGAGCGGGGATGGGATGGGGCGGAACGGTGCCCGGAGGGGCCGGATGGAGGGCGGCTACCTGGACCGCCCCGGGTGCCAGGAGAGGCCGAGGGAGCCCCAGCGGTGCGGTGCCGCCTGGGTGCGGTACTCGCGGCCGCGGGCCACGAAGCGGTACTCCACCGTCGCGCGGCGGAACGCCCAGCCGGCACCCGCCTCCCACTCCCCGACAGAGGGGATCCGCTCCACCGTGCTCTCGGCTGCGTCGAGGAAAACGTCCCACAGCAGGTGCTCCCCGCGGGCGCCGACCAGGGCGTAGGCGCCGCGCGCGGCCCCCACCCGCACCCGCGCCCCGGCGCCGAGGCCCGCCTCCACGTTCCCCGCCGCCGCCGACCACGCCGGGAGGAGAAGGACCCAGCCGGCGTCCGGCAGCGGGCGCAGCCGATGCGTCTGCTCGAAGCGGAGCACGATCCCCGGCCGGGTGCCGATCTGGTGCTCCCAGCCGAGCTGCGGGCGCGACCCGGTGAGGCGGTGCACCCCGTTCTGGACCTCCTCGCCCAGTGCGGGCGGCCCGACGACGCCCAGGCGGACCGACACCTCGTCGCGGCGGTGCCCGCGGTCGGCGCTCGCTCCCGCGGCCAGGTAGAGCCACGCCGCGTAGGGGCGCTCCCCCGGCACCGGCTCCGGAGCGTCCTCCCGCGGCGTGTAGACCTCCTGGCCCAGCCCCAGCATCGTCGAAAGCTCCGCCGCCGGCACGGCCCAGCGAACCACCCGCGGGGCGCCCGAGAGCTCGACGGAGACGTTCACCCCGTGGGTGTAGTCGTGGTCCGGGGGAGCCTCGCGCCCGCGGAGGCCGAACAGGTCGTTGTCCAGGACGAAGCGGACGGAGCGGACCTCCTGGGCGCTCACGGGAGCCGGGTGGACCGGGACCGCCGCGAGCGCGAGCAGGAGCGCCCCCGCGCGGGAGAGGAGGCTGCGCGGCTCAGTCCGCCCAGCCGAGGGCATCGTGCGACACGGAGCGGACGGAAGGCTCGCACCGGACCCCGGCGAGCGCATGGGCGGAGAGATCCGCCGCGAACCCGGAGATGCCGGTGTAGACGAAGCGCGGCCGGAACCGGTGGCGCTCGGCCAGGCGCCGCGTCTCCGCCGCCGCATCGGTCCCGTCGCGGTACCTGACGATGTACATGGGCGCCCTCCGGTCGAGCCGTCCGTTCAGGGGGGCGGGATCGAGGCAGCGCACGAGACCTCCATTTGCGTCGAACGGGAGCGGATCGCAGGACGCGAGGAGCAGGAGGAGAGCGACGGCTCGGCCGGGGATGGGCATGGGACGTGGCGAGTGCGTGGGACGCGGGACCGCGACCCCGAGGACGAGCCGCGCCCCTTCCGCGTCACTGCGCGGCAACCTGGGACGAACTCTGGACCGGCTCCTGCATCCCGCTGTGGAATCCCTGCGGCGGCGCGCTGGACGCCCGCCGCCGCGCCCCACGCGATCCTCTCCCCATGAGCCTTCTTGCCGCACTCGCGCTCGCCGCAGCGCTCCAGGGTCCGCCTGAGGTCCTGGTGGAGCGCCGCCTGGCCGAGAGCGTGCCGCTGGCCGTGGGCGACACCGTGGCGGTGCGCGCCCTCGCCAGCGGGGCCGCTCCCCAGTCCCTCGTGGTGGCGGGGGTCTTCGAGCGCGCCGCGGACCCCAGCCGCATCGCCCGCAACGAGTACGAGGTGCGTTTCCACCTCCCGGACCTGCAGGGGCTCCTGGGCACCCCGGACCGGGTGGACCGCTTCGCCGTGGTGCTGGCCGCCGGCGCCTCGCCCGACTCCGCGGCGCGGTGGATCGAGGGGCTGGCGTTCGGGACCCGGGCGTACGGGAGCCGCGCCCTCGCCGAGGAGACCAGCGCCACCTTCCGGGTGGTGTCGCGCTTCCACCGCGCCATCGGGATCGTGACCATCCTGGCGAGCGCCATCTTCCTGCTCTGCGTGATGGTGATCCGGGTGGACGAGCGCCGCCGCGACATGGGAATGCTGCGGCTGGTCGGCGTCTCCCGCGCCACGGTGTTCCGCTCCATCGTGCTGGAGGCCATGGCGATCGCGCTGGTGGGGAGCGCCGCGGGTGCGGCGCTGGGGGTGGGGATCTCCGCGGTCGTGAACGCCTACTACGCGGCCTACTACGACACCACGCTCCGCTTCGCGCTGGTGACGCCGCGCATCGTGCTGCTGGCGGCGGTGCTGGGGCTCGCCCTGGGCGCCTTCGCGGGCGGGCTGGCCGCCTGGCGGGTGGTGAACGTGCCGCCCCAGCGCCTGGGCGAGCGGTGATGACCGTCTCCGCCTCGCTGCGCGCCCTGTTCCGCCGCCGGAGCCGCACGCTGCTGGCGCTGGCGGGGATCGGGATCTCGGCGGCGCTGCTGCTGGACATGACCATGCTGGCTTCGGGGCTGACCGACTCGTTCGGCGAGCTGCTGGGCGCCCGGGGGTACGCGCTGCGCGTGACGCCGCGCGGGATCCTCCCCTTCGACAGCGAGGCCACCATCCGCGACGCGGACCGCGCGGCCCGGCGCATCGCGGAGGTGCCGGGCGTGGCCTCGGTGGCGCCGGTGCTGGGCGCGCAGTACTACCCGGTCCTGGGCGACAGTGCGGGGGACCCGGTGTTCGTGACCGGGAGCGACCCGCGGGCGGAGATGCTGTACCGCATCACCGAGGGGCGCGCTCCCGGCCCCGGGGAGGCGGTGGTGAGCGGCCCGCTGGCGCTGCAGGCCGGGCTGCGGCCGGGGAGCACGGTGCGGCTGGCCCCGGAGCTGGACGTGTCGCTGGGCCGCCCACGGGGGACGCGGACGTACCGGGTGAGCGCGGTGGCGGACTTCATCTACGACTACGCCGGCCAGCGCTCCGCCGCGATCCCGCTGGCCGAGGTGCAGCAGGCGACCGGGCGTCCGGACCAGGTGTCGCTCTTCGGGGTGGCCGCCGCGGAGGGGGTGGACGCCGACTCGCTGGCCCGGCGGATCGCCGCCGCGGTGCCGGAGGTGTCCGTCTACTCCACCTCGGAGCTGCTCGCGGAGACCAGCCGCCGCCTCTCCTACTTCCGCCAGATGGCGACCATCCTGGGGAGCGTGGCGCTGGTGGTGACGGCGCTCCTCGTGGCGACCATCGTCGCCATCGGGGTGCGGGAGCGCTTCGGGGAGATCGCGACGCTGCGCGCCATCGGCGTGGCGCGCGGGCGGATCCTGCTGGGAGTGGTCGTGGAGGGGCTGGTGCTGGCGGGGATCGGGTGCGCGGTGGGGCTGCCGCTGGGGCTGTGGATGGCGGAGCGGCTGGACCGGATCCTGTTGGCGTTTCCGGGGCTGCCCGCGGGGGTGACGTTCTTCGTCTTCCAGCCGGGGCGGGTGGCGCTGGCGCTGGGGACGGTGATTGTGGTGGGGGCGGTGGCGGGGGGGGTGCCGGGGCTGGCGGCGGTGAGGGCGCCGCTGGGGAGGGCGTTGCGGGAGGAGGCGGAATGAAGAATGTAGAAAGGGGGCTGTGCCGTTCCGCGGTTCCCTGCCGTTCCCGAAAGATGTCGCGGAGGGCACGGTAGGCGAAGCCGGACGGCCCGCAGGGCGGCACAGCCGTATCGTGCCGACCGAGGAGGCTCCCGGAGCCGGAGCGGAGACCCACGGCAGTATCGTGGGGCTCCGCGACCCGCGCAGGAGACAAGCCGGCTGTTTGGCTTGGCTCCGGAGCGGCCCCAAACACAGACGCCCAGGAGTAGAGAGAGGTCGATGAGCCGGGTGATCGAGGCGCGGGGGATCGTCAAGGAGTACCCGTACGGGGGCGACGCCGTGCACGCGCTGCGGGGCGTGGACCTGGACGTGAGCGCGGGCGAGATGGTGGCGGTGGTGGGGCCGTCCGGGTGCGGGAAGAGCTCGCTGCTGAACGTGCTGGCCGGGATCGACCCGCCCACCTCGGGGACGGTGCGCCTGCTCGGATGGGAGCTGGCGGCGCTGAGCGAGGGGGCGCGCTCCCGGCTGCGGCTGCGGCAGGTGGGGTTCGTCTTCCAGCGCTTCCACCTTCTGGCGGTGCTCACGGCGGCCGAGAACGTGGAGTTCCCCATGGCCGAGGCGGGCGTGCCGAAGCGGGAGCGGCGCGCGCGCGCCCGGGAGCTGCTGGAGTACGTGGGGCTGGGGCACCGGACGGGGCACCGGCCGCCGCACCTTTCCGGCGGGGAGCAGCAGCGCGTCGCCATCGCGCGTGCACTCGCCAACCGCCCCAGGGTGCTCTTCGCGGACGAGCCCACGGGGGAGCTGGACCGCCGCACGGGCGACGAGATCATCGCGCTCTTCGAGCGGTTGAACGCGGACGGGACCACGCTGGTGGTGGTGACGCACGACCCCGGCGTGGCAGGGCACGCGCGGCGGCGGGTGGAGATGGCGGACGGGGTGGTGGTGGACGACGGGAGGGGGGGCGCGTGATCCTCCGCCTGGCCGTCGCGGAGCTGCGCCACCGGCCGGGGCGGGCGCTCTTCCTCCTGGGCGGCTACGCCCTGGGGGTGGCGGTGATGGTGGTGCTCCTGGCCGTGGGCGAGGCGATGCTGGAGCAGGCGCGCGACCGGGCGCTGGTCGGCGGGGGCGACGTGGTGCTGGTGCCGGCCGGGGTCAGCACGGAGATGCTCAAGGCGGGCGGCGTCTCCTCCCTCTTCCTGGGGGTGGACCACGCGCGCTTCGTGCAGCGCCGGGTGCTGGAGTCGGAGCGCGGGAGGGAGGACTACGGGATCCGGGCGGGGAGCCCGGTGCTCGAGGGGAAGCAGGTGGAGCTGCGCGCGCGGGGGCGGAGCTGGAAGGCGGTCGCCTCGGGCGAGATCCCCAGCCGCGCCCGGCTGGCGGGGGCCGCGCCGGAGCTGATCGCGGGGCGGTGGACGGACTCCCCCACGGACCGGCGCTGGACGGATCCCACCCAGGCGGAGCTGTTCCGGGAGATCGACCACTTCCACCTCCCCACCGGCGCGGCGGCGCGCGACTCCACCTGGGCGGAGTGGCACTACTTCAACGTGTCCCTGGACCGCGACCGCTGGCTCTACGTGATGCTGATCGTCGGCGGGCGGATGGACACGCCGGGGCGCTGGGGCGGGCGCATGCTCCTCACCGTGCTCGGGGCGGACGGCACGCACCGCTCGCTCACGCGCAACTTCCCGGGGGAGCGGGTCCGCTTCGACACCGCCTCGCCGGACGTGCGCTTCGGCCCGGAGGCGTTCGTGCGGATGGAGGACGGCGCGTACCGGGTGGTGGCCGGCGCGGGGGACGCCCGGGTGGACCTGCGCGTGCGCCCCGCACCGGGCCGCTACTTCCCCCCGACGGACCTGGGCGGGGAGGGGCTGGTGTCCGGCTACACCGTGCCGGCGCTCTACGCCCGCGCGGAGGGGACCGTCTGCGCGCCCCGGTGCGAGGCGGTGCGGGGGGCGCAAGCGTACCACGACCACAACTGGGGCGTCTGGCGCAACGTCACCTGGGAGTGGGGGTCGGCCTCGGACAGCGCGCTCTCGCTCCTGTACGGCGTGGTGCGCGGCGACTCGGTGCCCGCGGAGGGGCTCTTCGCGTACCTGGTGGACGGGCGCGGGGCGCGGGGCGTCTACCGCCCGGGGCCGCTGCGCTACACGGAGATGCGTACCGTGACGGTGGGCGGGCGGGCGGTTCGCGTCCCGGCTGCGATGGAGTTCGAGGACGCCCGCCGGGGGCTCCGGGTGCGGATCGACGTGGAGGCGGCGCACGTCACCCGGACGGAGGGGCGGACGGAGCTGCCCTTCTTCCTGCAGATGCGCGGGGTCGCCACGGTGGAGGAGCGCGGGCGGGTGGTCGGGCGGCTGCCCGGGTTCTTCGAGACGTACGTGGAGTAGCTTGCCCGTGGCCGGCGTATGCGCTATCCTCGCGCAATGAGCGTCACGTACCGGCTGCAGGGAGTTGCCTTCGAGTGGGATGAGGACAAGGCCCGCGCGAATCTCGAGAAGCACGGGGTTACCTTCGAAGAGGCGGCCGAGGCGTTCCTCGACCCTTTCTACCAGGGGGGCGAGGCATCGGTGGAAGGGGAGCGCCGCGACTTCGTCCTCGGGTACTCGCTGTCCCAGCGCCTCCTGCTCGTAGTCTATATTGAGCACCGAAGCGCAACGCGCATCATCTCCGCCCGTCCTGCGACCCGTGCCGAAAGGAAGCTGTATGAGCAAGCCGGATGAGCCCACGGAGCTGCACCTGCGTCCGCGTCCCACGGAGCCTGTAACGCTCTCGATCCCGTCCGATACGCTGGCTGCGATTCGGGAAGTGGCGGCGACGCGCGACATGACGCCGGAGGCGCTGATGAAGCTGTACATCGGCTCGGGGCTGCGCCAGGACGGCTCACGCCTGTTCTCGGAGCGCATCCTCGAAACGGCCGCCCGGGTCCTGGCGCGGCACATCGCCTCCGAGGAGGAACGGTCCGCCATCCTGCGCGAGATCCAGGGGGAGGCGGCCGCCTGATGTGCCCGGGATAACAAAGGCGGTGCATGCTGCCGGGGCGCTTGGGACTCCGGCACGCGCTGCTTGCCTTCCACCTCCCCCGGCATTATCCTCGCGCGGGTGAGCGCCACCGCGCGGCCTCCCCTCCGCCGCTCCTGCCGTCCTTTTCCTGCCTCCGGTGATGGTCCCCGTCCTCCTCGCCCTCCTGGTCGCGGCCGGCTGCACGGCCGTCCTGTGGATGGAGAAGCGCCATTCCGGCGAGTTCCACCAGCAGCTCATCCGGCTGCACGAGGAGCGCGCCCGCTTCTGGCGAAAGCGCCTGCAGGCCGACGACCCCGCGCTGGAGCCGGACGCCGCCCGCCGGCTGCAGGCCGAGTGCGGGCAGCACTTCGGCCGGGTCCGCGCGACGCTCGACGCGCTGCGCTCCCGGTCGCGCGAGCTGGCGGCCGACAGCTGGGCGGTGGGCCCGGAATGCGACCGGGAGCTGGCGGAGATGCAGGCCGCCCTCGCCGGGTCCGCGTGGGACCGCGCGGCGGCGCTGCAGCGCATCGGCCACGCGAGCCGCGAGGTGGCTGCGCTCCGGCCGGAGCGCGACGGCAGCGCGCCCGTGGGCGCCTTCCTCCTGCACGGTGCGTTCGGGGCGGCGCTCGGGGCACTCGCCGGCTTCGCCATCCCCTACCGCTTCACCCACGGCTTCTACCTGGAGGACTCCGCGTCTCCCCTGGTGGCGTGGACGGTCGGCGGGGCGCTCACCGGGTTCCTGCTGGGGGGGCTGGGCCGGGAGTGGGTCTGGCAGCGGGTGCTCCCGGACGAATGGCTCCGGGAAGGGCCGCGGCGCGTCCTCTTCATGGCCGCGTGCGCGTTGGCGCCGATGGTGGCCGCGTACTGGGTCCTGTACAGCCCGCCCACCGAGCGGCAGCGGGGAGAGGTGCTGCGGGCGCTGGCGGCGGAGGCTCGGTGCCCCCGTCCGCTCCCGCGCATCGCGGTGGACTCGCTCGCCCACCTCGGCGCGTCCGACCGGTGCGCCGTGTTCTGGGGGGCCGCGGCCGCGCTCCCCCTCACCCCGAACACGCAGGGACTGCTGCAGCGGAACGACACCACCGGGGTGCGGGTCTCCTGGTTCGGGGAGATGAAGGCGGCGAAGATCGTCTGGATCCCCCTGATCTTCGAATCGCGGCACGTCACCAACCTGTGGACCTGGGAGGTCGCGGTCGCGTTCGGCGGCGGCGAGCTCTACTTCCTGTCCGTGGACAAGCGCACCGGGCGGGCACGGCTGCGCTTTCCCGACCGCACCGGGCCGGCCTCCCGGGACCGATAGATGCCCGGAGACCGTGAGCGCGCCGGATCGCCGGCCCGGACCCCTGCGGTGGTGTCCCGCCGCCGCGCCGAGGCGTTCCGCCGCGGAGTGGCGCTTCGCGCCGCGTACATGCTGGAGTACCGTGACCTGGGAGACCCGGAGGCGGAGGACGGCGGGGTCTGCTTCGCGTTCCTCCGGAGCGAAGCGGACGTGGACGCGGCCGTGGAGGAGCTGGGCGAGGACAACCCGTACGAGCGCCTCCTCGGGGTCTTCGACCTGCGCCGCCCGCTCGCGGAGCAGGGGGCAGGGCTGACCGGGGACGAGTGGCTGGAGCGGCAGCGGCAGGGTCCGGCCTCCCGGTGAGCCGCCGGTCCACGGCAGGAGAGGAGAGGCAGCCTGCCGCGACCGGATCTCACGCGCCGTCGGGCGCGATGATCGGCTCCCGTGCGTTCGGCGCGGCTCAGCGGAGTATCGCCAGGGGCACGAGCGCCGAGAGGTCGTCCACCGCGACCTGCTCCGCCATCCACCGGCCGCGCTCGAAACGCACCACGCACCCGAAGGGCCTGCGCACCGTCTCCCCGTCGAGCGTGACCCCCTCCACCACGCCCTGCACGCTGTACCGGCCTTCACCCAGGGAGACCGTGTTCTCCTCCGAGTAGGCGGGGAAGGTCTCGACGGTGGAGCCGTCGCTCACCTTCCTCACCACGCGGCTGACGCAGTGCTGGAACGCCCCGCCCGGGGAGTCCTTCGGCGCGAAGGAAGAGAACCCCGCCGGGAGGTGCCGCAGCGCGAACTCCGCGTACCAGTCCGCGATCGCCTCGCCGTTCACCCGGTAAACCCCCGCCGCTCCGATCATCAGGAGCAGCGCGAGCACCGCCACCACCCGTCCCCACGGCCGCCGCGCCACGAGGGGCGCGTCGGCCTCGCCGCTCCTGCGCCACCCGCAGCGGTGGCAGCGCGCGTCCCCCCGGATCCGCCGCCGGCACTCCGGGCACCTGTATCTCGCCATGTCAACCTCCAGTCGGAGCGCCGCCGGGAGCGCGGGGTGGGGTCACAGGCCGCCGCCGCGCGATGCCGCCTCGAACCAGCGCCGCAGGTCGCCCTCGGAAAGGTCCTCCGCCGCGGCCAGCCCGGTGTACTCCTCGCTCAGTGTCTCGTCTCCGGAGCGGAACACGATGCGCACGGACTCCTCCGGGAGCATCCCCCCGGCGTTCTCCAGCACGGGGGGGCCGCTCATGCCGATCCGGGAGCCCTCCAGCGCCACCGTCCAGCTCCTCCCATCGTCCGATCGGAACGTCCGCTCGTGCAGCGCCATCCGTCCTCCGCTTCCGTTGTTTGCAGTCGTTGGTACATCACCCTGATAGCAATACACTTGCCACCAGGACGAGTGGACAGACGTTCCCCCGTTCCAACGTCCGCGCCCCTGCCCCGCAGACGTAAAGCGCGACCCGCCCCGTGGCTTCAGGTCCGGTCCGAGCCGGGGATCGCGGCGGTCCCCACGCAGAGTACGGACACGAACGCCCGGCGCCGCCCTCCAGCTGGAGAGCGGCGCCAGGTCCCACGGGTAAGCTGCCGCGTTGATCGTCCCCTCAGCCGTGCCCGCCTTCACGTACGGGGGTAGCGTCGGCATTCTCGGGTTCGTACGGCATTCTGTTGGACATCGGCTGCACCCCGGATGGTTGCAATGCTCGGCAGAGGGCCGGGAAACCCCCGGTCCGCGCCCGGGAAGGGAGTACGGCCCCACGGTTCCGGACTCGCGTCAGTCTCTCCTTATCGTACGAGCCGAATCGGACATTTGACGCCGCATCATCCAGCGCGTACATTCCGGTGGTCTCTTCCGCGTATGCTGCCTGCTCGCCCTCCCCTACGATCCCGCCCCATGTCGCGTCCCCGAATGCTGCGCTCGGCTCCGGCTCTCGCTCTGCTCCTGCTCTCCTGCGTGGGTGATTCGCCCACCGCGGTTCGGCCCGATCCTGACCCGAACGCTCCGCCCGCCGCCATCGTGGCCACGTCCGGGGTCGGACAGGCCGGAACGGCGGAGGTCGCCCTGGGTGGTCCGCTGGTGGTGAAGGTGACGGATGCCCGGGGGAAGGGCCTCCACGGGATCGAGGTCTCCTGGACGGTCAGCCCCGGCGGGGGGGCGCTCTCCGCCGCCTCCAGCCGGACCGACTCCATCGGGGAGGCACGTACCCTCTGGACGCTGGGTGCGGCCGGGACGCATACGGTCACCGCCTCGGTGAGTGGTCTGCCGCCGGTCACCTTTTCGGCGACCGCCGCGCCGCCGAAGCCGGCGCGGATCGAGCGGGTGGCCGGGGACGGGCAGACGGGCGAGGCGGGTGCGGCGCTGGCCGACTCGCTCGCGGTGAAGGTGGTCTCGGCCGCGGGCACCCCGGTGGGCGGCGTCGCCGTGGAATGGAAGGTCACCGCGGGCGGGGGCACCCTGGCCGGGAGCGCGTCCACGGACGCGCAGGGGGTAGCAAAGGCGCGCTGGGCGCTCGGCGGCGCGGGCGAGAAC
>DASYWD010000253.1 GCA_035936415.1 Longimicrobiaceae bacterium | reverse complement strand
GGGCGGGCCGCTCTTCGTTCCGGGACCCCTCCCGGCCGGGGTGCCCTCCCCTGCCCCGCCGCCCCGGAGCGCACGCGAGTTGCAGGAGGACCGGTGCCCCGCTCCCGGGGCGGATCCGTTCCCCACCCCCACCGGAGAGGACCCATGGCGCGTGCCACGTGGAACGGTGCCACCCTGGCCGAGAGCGACCGCTACGAGGTGGTGGAGGGCAACGTCTACTTCCCCGCCGAGGCGGTCCGCCGCGAGCACCTCCGGGAGAGCCCGACCCACACCGTCTGCCCCTGGAAGGGGGTGGCGAGCTACTACACGGTGGTGGTGGACGGGAAGGAGAACCCGGACGCCGCCTGGTACTACCCGGAGCCGAGCTCCGCCGCCGCCAGCATCCGGGACCACGTCGCCTTCTGGAGGGGCGTCCAGGTGGAGCGCTGAGGCGCGCCCCGTGGCGAAGCTCCTGGTGATGGGCGGGAACGGCTTCATCGGCGCGGAGGTGTGCCGGGCGGCCGCCGCCGGGGGGCACGAGGCCGTGGCGGTGGGGCGGAGCGGGCGCCCCCCGATCGACGCGCCGTGGACGGACCGGGTGCGCTGGGTGGCGGCGGACGTGTTCCGGCCGGCGGCGTGGACGGAGCACCTCGCCGGGTGCGACGCGGTGGTGCACTGCATCGGGATCGTCCGCGAGCACCCGGAGCGGGGCGTCACCTTCGAGCGCATGAACGGCGATTCGGCGGTGCGGGTGGCGGACGCCGCCGAGCGCGCCGGGGTCGCGGCGATGGTCTACCTCTCCGCCAGCGCGAAGCCGCCGCTCCTCGCCGAGAGCTACCTGAGCGCGAAGCGCCGCGCGGAGGCGGAGGTCCTGGGCTCCCCGTTCCGGGGCGTGGTGCTGCGGCCGGGGTTCGTGTACGGGCCGCGCCGACGCATCTCGCAGGCGGCCGGCGTGCTGCTGCGGGCGGCGGCGCGGGTGCCCATCGTGGGCGGGGCGGCGAGGGCGGTCCGGCCGCTCGCGGTGGAGCGAGTCGCGCGGGCTGCGCTGCGGGCCGCCCTGGACCCGGGCGTACGCGGGGTCCTGGACATCGACGCCATCGAGGCGCTGGGTGCGTGACACCGGATCCGGGTGTATCGCGAGTGGTCGGCGGGGGGAAGCTCCTCCGGCGGTGCGAAACTCGCCTGGCCGACGGAGCGAGAGGTGAGTGCAGCGCGGGCTCACACAAACGCACCGCCTGCTGAGCCTCCCCCCGCCTCCCGATCAGCCTCTCCGCTCTACACGGATCCGGTATGAGGACGGACCGTCGGGCGTGTGGCGGGGTCCGGGCTGGAGGCGCAGTCCGGACCCCTGCCGTTTCGGCGTGACGAACGAGAAGCGAGGAGCGAGGATGGAGCCGGATCGAGCGGGCGAGGTGCTGCGGTTCCTGCACGTCGCGGGGAGGCTGAAGGAGACCGCCCGCACCGGGTGGGCGCTGCGGGGGATCGACTCGCCCGAGTCGGTGGCGGACCACAGCTTCCGCGTCTGCCTCCTGGCGCTGGTCCTCTCGCGCGGCGCCGAGCCGCCGCTGGACCGCGAGCGCTGCCTGGCCATGGCGCTGGTGCACGACCTGGCGGAGTCGCTCGTGGGCGACATCACCCCGTACGACGGCGTCCCGGTGGAGGAGAAGCACCGGCGCGAGCGGGAGGCGATGGAGCGCCTGTGCGCGATGCTCGGGGACGACGAGGTGCTGCGGCTCTGGGAGGAGTACCAGGCGGCGGAGACGCGGGAAGCGCGCTTCGTGAAGGACCTGGACAAGCTGGAGACCGTGCTCCAGGCCGCGGAGTACGAGGAGGCGCGCGGGATCGGCCTCGCCGAGTTCCGGGAGATGGGGGCGGGGCGGGACTGGCTCCCGGCGACGCGGCCCGTCCACCAGGCGCTGCGGCGCGCCGATGGGGGGCCGCCGGCGGGGTAGCCCGGTCAGTCCTTGTACGGGTCGAACTCGTCGGCGCCGGCCATGACCACGATCAGCGGGCGGAGCGTGTGCAGCGTCTCCACCGTGGTCCCCTGCTCCGCCAGCACCTCCGGGAGGCGCCGGTACACGTGCGGGCTCTCGTCCAGCCCGCCGCCGCGCAGCACCACGCCCCGCCCGGACACCCACTCCTTCATCATCTCCGGGGTGACGCGGCCGGGGGTGATGACGCGCCCCGTCTTGCGGTTCCGCTTCCCCGCGGCGGCGGTGCGGGACATCACCCGCCCGGCCCCGTGCACGGTGGAGAAGAGCGCCTCCCGCTGCACCCGGAGCGTCCCGGCGTCCGCGTTCTCGGCGGGGGTGCCGCGCACGATCACCGCGTCGTCGCCCATGGACCCGCCGATGAAGCCCTTCTGGCCGGGAAAGGCGGGCGTGGCGCCCTTGCGCACCACCACGTACTCCTCCCCGTCGTGCTCCTCCTTCCAGGCGAAGTTGTGGTGGTTGTGGACCAGCTCCACTTCCCGCCCCCCCAGGATGGAGACCACCTTCCGGGCGACCCACTCGCGCCCGGCGTAGGCGTAGCGCCCGGCGAGCTCCATGAGCTGCCAGTAGTCGTGCCCGACGGGCGCCTCCAGCTCCAGCAGCACCTCCTTCTCGGGGACGCGCTCGCCCCAGTCGCGCCCCTGCCCCAGCGCCAGGAAGCCACTGGCGACGGTGTGCCCGAAGCCGCGCGAGCCGAAGTGCACTCCCACCCACACGGTCCCCGCCTCGTCGGCGAAGACGTCCACGTAGTGGTTGCCGGAGCCCACCGTGCCGAGCTGCCTGCGCGCCTTCTCGCGCAGGTCGTCCCGGTAGCTCCCCCGGTTGGGGATGGCGTACCACGCCGGGTCGTTGAAGAGCGGGTGGTCCACGGGCGCGTCGTCCGCCCGGTTCTTCCGCCCGATCCCGAAGGAGACCTCGCCTGCGATCTGGTCCGCCAGCTCGCGCACCCGCCGGTTCTGGGAGAAGCGGTGCGGGTTGCTGCGCACCTCCTCCAGCGTCATCCCGCCGGAGAGCTGCTCCAGGGTCAGGTCGGTGCGGATCGCCGCGTTCCCGCAGTTGTGGACCACGATCCCGGCGGCGAGGAAGCAGTGTGCCGGGTCCCCGGTCACGATGTCGTAGACCGGATGCTCGCCTGCCTCTTCCAGGCGGTCGACCGGCACCCAGCACACCTCTCCCGTGGTGTCCGGGGACACTGCCGCACCAGGGAGACGCCGCGAGGGACCCCGGTCGTCGTACATCGCGTGATAGACGAAGCCACCCGGCACGCCAAACGTCGAAGACACGTCCGCGATGACCGTTCTCCACCCTACTCCCTGGTGCCTGAGCCGCCGCGCTTCGCACTTGGCCAGGTCCCGGTTACGAGCAAAGGAGATTCCCTGCCAGGTGATGCTGGCGGCGATGGCTGCGCGCTCGCGCTTCTCTGTCGAGTAGCAGAACCCCACCTCCTGCATGAAGCGGAGCTGCTCCTCGCGCCCCCCCAGGATCTGCAGAACCGAGGTTATGCGCGCGCCTCGCTGCACCCCGCTCGGAGCAACCGAAACAGCGAATCCGAGCGAGCGGAACAGCTCGGCGATGAAGCTGATTCCGTTGACGTGGTCCCCTGCCTGTTTGAGCTGCAGGTTGGGGATCGTACCGTTCCGATGCACGCGCGGCGTCATCATCTCCGCGCTGCAGAACGCCGAGAGAAACTGGGCACGCAGCCAGGGCGGGAGGTCCAGGAGCCACGGCATCGGCGACTCTGCCCAGTTCTTCTTCCCGACCGGGGATCCCAGCGCCGCAAAGAGGGCATGGAGCGACCGCGAGCCCACCGACACGTGGTTCTCCTCCCTGTACCCCTCCTTCCGGGTGCGTCGGTAGGTTCGTGGCTCGAACCCGATCCGCCGGACGTCCTCCACCACGTCCTGGGCGTCGAGCTCGTCGAACAGGTAGATGGACAGCCGCTTTCCATCCTTGCTCAGGTGGCCGTCCCCGCTCGCGTAGCCGAGTAGACGGAGGAGTGCGGGGAAGCGCGGGTCGGAGCTGCGGAGCGGGAAGAGTCCCCGCGAGGAGAGGTCCTGCTCGACCTTCGTGGGGAGCGCGACCGGCACATCTCGCTCGTCGCGGACATGCGGAAGCCCGACGAACACCGGGCACGCGACGGCATCCCCGGGCAGCAGGTCCCCCGCGGGCCTCCACCCGGTGTGCGTCAGGATCTCGTGATCGGCTGTGGCATGCAGCACCCGCCCGTTCGACAGGTGGAGCTTCCGAACCGGCCTGCGTCCACGCGCGATCGCACCGAGATGCGGAACGACCGGACGCACCCGCTCTCCGTCCCAGCACATCACCGGGTCCTCAGGCAGGACCTGCTCGATGGGCAGGAAGTAGCCGTCGCGGGTGGTCACCGGCGTTCCAGCAGCAAGGCACGCGATGTCGAATCCCACGCCCACCACGGAGACCCGGTTCCGGTACGCCGCCACACCCCCGATGGGCATCACGTAGCCCACGTGCCCGTCCGCCATGAGCGCGACCCGCTCCGCGCGCGTGGCGACGTCCTGCGCCTGGCGGAGGGTGCTCTCGTCGTGCTGGCCGAACACCGTGGTCCCGTCGCTCAGCTTCTGCGGCATCTGGTCGTCTTCCCTCGGGGAGTGGGCAATGGCGGGGCGGGCCCGGTCCGGCAAGCCGCGGGCCCGCCGACGCGCACCCGTCAGGCGGGCGGGGAGTGGACGGCCGAGCGCATGGCCCGGATCGCCCCCTTTCCGAAGCGGTGCTGCAGGAGGCGCAGCCCGGGATAGCCCACCCGGGTGAGCCAGTGGTTCGGTCCGGCGCAGGCGAAGAGCTCGAACCAGACGGAGTCGTCCGAGCGGTGCCATTCGACGCTGAAGCGCTCCTCCCCCCGCTCGGCGTGCTCGGGGAGCGTCCCGATCGCGAAGCCCGCGCGCTCGATCGCGCCCCGCTCTTCGAGGAGGTAGACGATCCTGCACGGGTTGACGGACCAGAGGCCCAGATGCCGCACGACCACGGCCACGGCGGCGCCCGGCTCCAGGGGTGCGTCGGGCCAGCAGAGCCGGGTCCAGGAGAGCCGGTACATGGCCCAGCCGTGGAGCGCCGCGACGGCCCGGGCGAACGTGCCTTCGCCCTCTCCCAGCCGGGCGCGGTGGTGGTTGACCGGCAGGCCCGGGATCACTCCCGTGCGGGTGGCTCCGACCGCGGGGTAGGTGAACGGCAGGTCCCGCTGGTCGGCGAGGAGCTGGCGGACGAGCTCGTCCGTGGGCTTTCGGAGCAGGAACACCGGATCGACCCGTCCTGGTTCAGGGTGCCCGCCCGGCGACGACCCGGGTTCGGGGCCGAGGCAGCCGCCACTTCACGCGCGTGTTCCGAAGCCGAGCACACCCGGACCGAGGAAGGGACGGGCGAGAAGAACGCGCCGCATCAGAACGCCACCGCGAGCGCGAGCCCGACCCCGCGGGCCGGCAGCGGCGCCAGGGCGACGGGGCGGCGCTCGACGGAAGCGGCCTGCCCGCGCCCGGTGCGGATCTGCGCCCCGATCACGGCCCCCAGCCCCGCGCCCGCCAGGCCCCCGAGGGCGGTCAGGCCGATGCACTCGCGCGGTGCCATCGCGTCCTGGTTCGCCGACCGGTTGCAGGGAGCGGTCGAGCCGCCGCTGTACAGCACCGAGAGCGTCGCTCCGGCCCCGACCACGAACCCGATGCCGGCACCCGCCAGCGCGTGCGATCTCCGCCCCTGGCTCGCTTCGAGGCGGCCCGGGGCGGCGAGGTCGCTGCACGCCGTGGCTTGCGCGTGAGCCGCCGGCCGGGGCGCGGGCTCGCACCGGGAGGCGAGGTGCAGCCGCGGCGCTTCGGGCGGAGGGAACGGTGCCGGCGCCTGGGCCGCGGCGCCGACATGGGAGACGAACAGGAGGGCCGCGGCGGGGAACAGACGCGCACGCAGGGCCGCTTTCGTCGCGAGTCCAGGTCTGGCAGCGCTCATCGGGTGACGAGAAGGCGGAAGAGAAAGACGCGTCCGTCTCCGCCTCCATTCTGTCGCCGGGGGGGAGCGTGCACAAGGACGCCCTCGCGGTCCCGGCGCAGGCCGCCCGCAGCTAGCGGCGGCCGCCGGCTCTTCCTGCGGCGTCGCTCGCCGGGGTGCGCAGCGTGCCCTCGCCAGCCCGCTTCCCCAGCCGGTAGGCGAGGGGGCCGACGAGGAGCGCGGTCGCGACGGCGGTCAGGCGCGGCGCATACGCGGTCCGGAGGTCGAACGGGGTCTTCACCACCTGGGCGGCCTTCACCGGGTGGAGGAACGCGAAGCTGGTCTTCGGCGCCTGGGTGTAGGCGAAGAGCTTCAGGAGTGAGCGGATCACGGTTCGGCTCCATGCTGGAATGGACGAAGAAAGGCTTCGTCTGCGGCAAGGAGCGTGCTCCGGGGCCGCGGGGTGCCCACGGGAGCCGGCGGCTAGGTGGGGTCGCGGGGAGCAGAAGGCCCCGCCTGCGAGGGAGGCTCGCCTCCTCGAAGGCGTTCGAGCTGGCCGACCAGGGTGGGATCGCCGGCGCGGCTGGCCCCGAAGAGGCCCTCCCGCTCGTGCGCGGCGCGCCGGGCAGCCCCGAAGAGGTTGAGCCAGAGGTCGAAGCGCTCGCCGATCCGGAGCACGCGATAGAAGAGGCGTGTGCGAAAGACGAAGTCCACCCCCGCAGCCACGAGCGAAAGGGGTACGAGGACAAGGTCCTTGAGCCCGTCCATCCAGAGCTTCAGCTGGAAGATCAGGACGTCCCGGACGAGTGCGCCACGGGAGGGGATGGAGGGGTCGGGCATCGGGCCTCGCGGGATCGTCTCGGTGGAGAACGCGTGCGGCCGAGCTGGACGCCGCACGCGCTACGCGGTGGGGGAGCGCTCTCGCAGCGCGCGCTTGAGCAGGGCGATCTGCCCTCCATGATACGCGTTGTGCTGGGCGAGCCCGTGCAGCATCACGACGTGGCGGATCCCTCCCCCGAGCTGGGCGTCCGATCCGGCCACCTGCTCCAGGAGGCGCTCCGGAGGAAACCCGCCGACCGTTCGCTCCAGGCGCTCCGCCCCGCGGGACAGCTCCTCGTGAATGCTCCTCCAGCCCGGGTCCTGCAGATCGGGAGGCGGGAGAGGCCAGTCGCCGCGCTCGGGGAGAGCCGCCACGGCCCCCTGCAGGCGGCGCGTGACTTCCTCGATCCAGGCGAGCGCGTGCAGGGCGAGCTCCGCGATGCTGTGTGCGCCGGGGACCGGGTGGGCGCAGGCCTCGGCGGGCGTGACGTCGGCCAGCACTTCCAGGAGTGCGGGGCCGTGCCATGCGGGACCGTGCAGGGAGCGGCGAAGCTCGCTCCGGAGCTGTCGGATGAGATCCATGGGACGGGTGAGCGGCGGTCGCGGGCGTCCGATGCTTCGTAGCTCGGGCGCCTATTCCTCGTCGAGGCAGGTGTCGCGTACGGTTCTCGGGCGGGTGTTGCCGTGGGCGGAGTTGCTGCGCCCCGGCGGATCGGCCGCAACTCCCGGGCCGGCCGAGCAGGCGTCAGCGCGGCTTCCGCAGCAGGGCGACGGAGAAGAAGCCGCCCGCCCCCGCCGGCTCGCGGTGCTCCACGCGCGGCCCGGTCCTCGCCACCAGGGGCGGGAGCAGGGGTGCGTGGCCGGGGAATGGTACCGCCCCGGGCCCCCGTGCGACAGGCCGGGCGCCGGGCCGGATGGGGCGACTCCGGAGTGTCACGTCCCGGCTCCCGCCGTCCGCATCTCCCCGCACCGCAACGCGATCCCTTGACACGCGCGCGGAGCCCGGGTATGATCGTAAGCTGAAATTTAGAGCACGTTAAAAATCGGATTCGGATCCGTGATGCAATTCTTGCGGTGGGGATGGGTGGTGCTGTGCGGGGCCGCGCTGCTGGCCGGCTGCACCCCGCCCGAGCCGGCGGAGGAGAGCGACCGGCTGAACGTGGTCGCGACCATCGGCATGATCGCCGACGTGGTGAAGAACGTCGGCGGCGAGCACGTGCGGGTGACGGGGCTGATGGGGCCCGGCGTGGACCCCCACCTGTACAAGGCCAGCGAGGGCGACGTGCGCCGCCTGTATCGGGCGGACGTGATCTTCTACGCCGGGCTGCACCTGGAGGCCCGCATGGCCGAGGTGCTGGAGGAGATGGGCGGCCGCACCCGGACGGTGGCGGTCTCGGAGGCGATCCCCCGGGAGCTGCTCCTCTCGCCCGCGGAGTTCGAGGGCGCCTACGACCCGCACGTCTGGTTCGACGTGCGCCTCTGGATGCGGACGGTGCCCCCCGTCGCGGAGGCGCTGGCCGAGGCGGACCCGGCGCACGCGGCGGACTTCCGCGCCAACGCCCGGCGCTACCTGGCCGAGCTGGAAGCGCTCGACGCCTACGTGCGCGCCCAGGCCGCGCGGGTCCCGGCGGAGCGGCGGGTGCTGGTGACGGCGCACGACGCCTTCAACTACTTCGGCCGGGCGTACGGCTTCGAGGTCCGCGGCCTCCAGGGGATCAACACCGCCTCCGAGGCCGGGACCGCGGACGTGCAGGCGCTGGCCGACTTCATCGCCGGGCGGCGGATCCCGGCGGTGTTCGTGGAGTCCTCCATTCCCCGCCGCAACGTGGAGGCGGTGCAGGAGGCGGTGCGGTCCCGGGGGTGGCGGGTGCGGATCGGAGGAGAGCTCTTCTCCGACGCCCTGGGCAGCGCCGGCACCCCGGAGGGGACGTACGCCGGGATGGTCCGCCACAACATCGATACCATCGTCGGCGCGCTCCTCGGGGAGCGTCCGGCGCCGGACGAGGAATAAACAGGGATGCACAGCGACAAAAGCGAGCCCACACCGGCCATCGAGGTCAACGACCTCACCGTGGCCTACAGGGACAAACCGGTGCTCTGGGACGTGGACCTGGAGGTCCCGCCCGGAGTGCTGATGGCGATCGTCGGGCCCAACGGCGCGGGGAAGAGCACGCTGATCAAGTCCATGCTGGGGCTGGTGCGCGCGGCGGCGGGAGAGGTGCTGATCCACGGGCGCCCCTACGCCGAGCAGCGCCGGGCGGTGGCCTACGTCCCCCAGCGGGGGAGCGTGGACTGGGACTTCCCCACCAGCGTGCTGGACGTGGTGATGATGGGGCGCTACGGCGCGCTGGGGTGGTTCCGCCGCCCCGGACGGCGCGAGCGGGAGATGGCGATGGCCGCGCTCGAGCAGGTGGGGATGCAGGAGTTCGCGGAGCGGCAGATCTCGCAGCTCTCCGGCGGGCAGCAGCAGCGCGTCTTCCTGGCGCGCGCCCTGGTGCAGGACGCCCGGCTGTACCTGATGGACGAGCCCTTCCAGGGGGTGGACGCCCGCACCGAGCGCGCCATCGTCACCGTGCTCCAGGAGCTTCGGGAGGCGGGGAAGACGGTGGTGGTGGTGCACCACGACCTGGAGACGGTGCCGGAGTACTTCGACCAGGTCCTCCTCCTCAACGTGCGCCGCGTCGCCTCCGGGCCGGTGGCGGAGGTGTTCAACGAGGAGAACCTGCGCCTCACGTACGGCGGGCGCGTCCCCTTCCTGCAGCGCCGCGACTCCGACCCGCAGGCGCCGCTCCGCGCTCCCGGGGCCCTGGGCGGCCAGGGCGTGCCGCGGCTCCGGGCCTGAGGAGGCCGGCGTGGCGCTCCCCGACCTCTTCTCCGACTACACCCTGCGCACCGTGGCGCTGGGCGCCGCCGCGCTGGGCACCACGAGCGGTGCGCTGGGCTCGTTCGCCGTGCTCCGCAAGCAGAGCCTGCTGGGCGACGCCATCTCGCACGCGGCGCTCCCCGGGATCGCCCTGGCCTTCCTGCTCACCGGGAGCAAGGCGCCGCTGGTGCTGGTGCTGGGCGCCGCGGCGGCGGGGTGGCTGGGGACGCTGCTGGTGATGCGCATCGTGGGGAGCACGCGCGTCCCCGAGGACAGCGCGCTGGGGATCGTGCTCGCGGTCTTCTTCGGGTTCGGGCTGGTGCTCCTCACCTGGATCCAGAAGCGGCCGGACGCCGCGCAGGCGGGGCTCGACCGCTACCTGTTCGGGCAGGCGGCCACCCTGCTGCAGCGCGACGTGGCGCAGATCGCCGCGCTGGGGGCGGTGGCGCTCGGCGTGACGGCGCTTCTCTGGAAGGAGTTCAAGCTGCTGGCCTTCGACCCGGAGTTCGGGGAGAGCCTGGGCTTCCCCGCCCGCCGCGTGGACGTGCTCCTCACCTCCGTGCTGGTGCTCGCCATCGTGATCGGGCTGCAGACGGTGGGGGTGGTGCTGATGAGCGCCATGGTGGTGGCTCCCGCCGCGGCGGCGCGGCAGTGGACGGACCGGATGGGACGCATGGTGCTCCTGGCCGGCGGCTTCGGCGCGCTCGCGGGGGTGGCGGGGGCGGTCCTGTCCAGCACCGCGGAGCGGCTCCCCACCGGGCCGACCATCGTCCTCTGCCTCACCGCGCTGGTCGTGTTCTCGCTCCTCCTCGCGCCGCGGCGGGGGATCGTCTGGGGGTGGGTGGCGGACCAGCGCAACCGCCGCCGCCTCCACACGCAGGCGGTGCTGGCGGACCTGTACGCCCTGGCGCGGCAGCACCCCGGGCAGGTGCACGGGCACACGGTGGCGACGCTGGAGACGCTGCACCCCGGGGCGCAGCACGAGCTGGCGGAGCTGGAGACGCGCGGGTGGGCCCGCCGCACCGCGAAGAACGCGTGGGCGATCACCGCGGAGGGCGAGGCGGAGGAGGAGCGCCGCCGCGGGGAGGAGGCCGAGTGACGGCGATGTCGCCGGAGGTGGAGATCCAGTGGATCGCGGCGATCACCGCCGCGGCGTGCGCGCTCCCGGGAGTGTTCCTGGTGCTGCGGCGGATGGCGCTGATGAGCGACGCCATCTCGCACTCCATCCTCCTGGGGATCGTGCTGGCCTTCTTCGTCACGGAGAACCTGGCCTCGCCGCTCCTGATCGCCGCGGCCGCGGCCACGGGGGTGCTCACCGTCTCCCTGGTGGAGCTGCTGAACCGCACGGGCCGGGTGAAGGAGGACGCGGCCATCGGGCTGGTCTTCCCCGCCCTCTTCTCGGTGGGCGTGATCCTGATCTCCCGCTACGCCGGGAGCGTGCACCTGGACGTGGACGCGGTGCTCCTGGGAGAGCTGGCCTTCGCGCCCTTCAACCGCATGGCGGTGGGGGGAGCCGACCTGGGTCCGCGCATCCTCTGGGTCATGGCGGCGGTCCTCCTCCTGAACGCCGCGTTCGTCGCCGCCTTCTACAAGGAGCTGAAGCTCACCACCTTCGACGCGGCGCTCGCCGGGGCGCTGGGGTTCGCGCCGGGGCTGGTGCACTACGCCTTCATGACGCTGGTCTCGGTGACGGCGGTGGGAGCCTTCGACGCGGTGGGCTCCATCCTGGTCGTGGCGCTGATGATCGCCCCGCCGGCCTCGGCCTACCTCCTGACCGACCGTCTCCCGCGCATGATCGGGCTCGCCGTGGTGATCGGCGTGGCGAGCGCGCTGGCGGGGTACTGGGCGTCGTACTTCCTGGACGTGTCCATCGCCGGGGCGATGGCGACCATGACGGGGGTGGCGTTCGGGGCCGTCCTCCTGTTCGCGCCGGAGCGGGGGCTGGTGGCGCTGGCGCGGCGGCGGGCGCGGCAGCGGTGGGAGTTCGCCGAGACCATGCTCGCCATCCACCTCTTCAACCACGAGCACTCCCCCCGCGAGGGGGCGGAGAACCGGGAGTCGCACCTGCACGAGCACCTGCGGTGGGACCCGCGCTTCGCCGCCGACGTGGTGCGGCGCGCCGAGGGGCGGGGGCTGGTGGCGCGGCAGAGCGGCGACCGGCTGGCGCTCACGGAGCGCGGACGATTGGAGGCGCGGGAGGTGGTGGGGGCGTGAGCCCGCCCACTCCCTCCGCGGTTCGCGTCATCCCCTTGGTAGCATGCATCTTGCGCCGGATTTCGAGCCTGTTTTTACAGGAACCGGAACAGGAGACGCGACATGGCAGCCGAGGATCGGAGCGACAACACCCGCCGCACCCAGGACCCGCAGGCCGAGACCAAGCACCCGCCGGAGTGGCGGCAGGACCTCAACCCGGACCACATGGCCGGGCAGAACGTCGGCGCGCAGTCCACGGACCGCGAGCAGGGGCTGCGCACCGCCTACGACGTGAAGCCGCTGCACCGCGGCATGAGCGGGTGGGAGGACGACGACCTGAAGCGCATCCCCGTGCTCCCGCAGGGGCAGCGGCTCCAGCAGGGCGCCACCTACCTGGACCTGAACGACCAGGGGCGCGGGGAGTTCACCGCCATGGGGAACATGGAGGCGGGGTCCAATAACGCCTACGTCCCCAAGGACCAGGTCCCCTTCCAGCTCTGGAACCGGCTGCGCGGCATCGACGACGTCGAGCGGACGCAGGGGGAGTGACCGCCGCGGAGACCCGCGGAAACGGGGCGGGCCGCACTCAGCGGCCCGCCCCGTCGTCGTCCCGGCCGTCGGGCTCCGCTCAGCGCGGGAGCAGCTCGAACTGGCCGGCGGAGGAGGCGCCCAGCAGACGGGTCTCCCACTCCCCGAACACCTCCCCGAAGCGGTCCGCCTCCCCCTCGTGCCGCAGCCACCCCTCGTCGAAGCCGAAGCGCACCAGCCCGTCGGCGTACACCCGCCCGCCGACGTGGCCCACGCAGTCCGCCTCGAAGCCGAAGCGGTCGAGGCACTGCCGCGGGAGCCGGTAGCTCCCGCTCAGGGTCCCGTCCCCGCGGACGCGCAGCTCCACGAAGCCCCAGTACGCCGTGCGACGCCCGTACGTCCAGGCCTCGTAGTCGTACACGCCGGAGCGGAGCCCCGCGGCGCGGCCGCCGGGCACCTGCACGCCGAAGCCGGTGTCGCCGCACGCCGCCGCGAGGACGGCCGCGAGGAGCGGGAGCGCGCCCCGCCGGAGGAGGCGCCGGATTGTCGGAAGTCCCTTCATGCCCGGTAGATACCCGCGTGGGCGGCGCGGGTTGCATGCGGGGCGGAGCTACTCCAGCTACTCCCCCTTCCCCGCCGCTCCGCCGGCCTCGCTCAGCTCCTCGAGCTCCGCGTCGTCGAGCTCCAGCGGCGCCGCGCCCACGTTCTCCTCCAGGTGCTCCACGCTGGACGTTCCGGGGATGGGGAGCATCACCGGCGAGCGGCGCAGCAGCCAGGCCAGCGCCACCTGGGCCGTGGTGGCGCCGTGGCGCTCCGCGATGCGCGCGAGCGGGCCGTCGCCCTCCGCCAGCGGACCGGCCGCCAGGGGGTACCAGGGGATGAAGGCGATCCCTTCCTCGCCGCAGTGCTCCAGCGTCTCCTCCCAGTCGCGATCCACCAGGTTGTAGCGGTTCTGCACCGAGACGATCGGCACGATCTCGCGGGCGCGCCGGATCTCCTCCACCCCCACCTCTGAGAGCCCCACGTGGCGGACCTTTCCCTCTTCCCGCAAGCGGGAGAGCGTCCCCACCTGGTCCTCGGCGGGGATCCTGGGGTCGATGCGATGCAGCTGGTACAGGTCGATCCGCTCCACCCGCAGCCGCCGCAGGCTCCCCTCGCACGCCGCGCGCAGGTGCTTCGGGTGGCCGTTAGGCTCCCACTTGCCGGGGCCGGAGCGCTCCAGCCCCGCCTTGGTGGCGATCACCAGCCCCTCGGGATAGGGGTGCAGCGCCTCCGCGATCAGCTCCTCGCTCACGTGGGGGCCGTACGAGTCGGCGGTGTCGATCAGGTCGATCCCCAGCTCGATCGTACGGCGCAGGACGCGGAGCGCCTCGCCGCGGTCTTCCGGGGGGCCCCAGATCCCCTTCCCGGTGATGCGCATGGCGCCGAAGCCCAGGCGGTGGACGGGGAGGTCCCCGCCCAGGGTGAAGATGCCCGCGGCGTGGGCCCGGGGGGCGCGGCTCTCGGTCGGCATGGCGGTCCGGACGTTCGGGTGGGTGCGCTCGCGACGAAGCGCCGTCCCCGCCGCAGGATCCGTGCGTGCGGCTCGTGGGGCCGGAACGCGCCGTGGGGTGGCGCCGGCGGTGGGCTGGCACGCTCCTCGCGGCCGGGGGGCCGCGCAGCCTGGCACGAACCCTCAGACCGGAGCGTTTCCATGCACCGCAAGCTCGTCCCTTCCGCGCTCGGCCTCGCGCTCGTGGCGCTCACC
>DASYWD010000252.1 GCA_035936415.1 Longimicrobiaceae bacterium | reverse complement strand
TCTCGCGCAGCACCGTGCGGTCCAGCCCCGACGCGAGGCCACCCGAGTGCGGCAGCGCCGCCAGGCCCGGCTCGCGCCCGCGTCGCTTCAGGTAGTTGTACACCGTGGTCGTCCCGATCCGGAACTGTCGCGCCACCTGCGCTCGCGTCAGATCGCCTGCCTCACAGGCGGCGACCACCCGCTCGCGCAGGTCCAGGGAGTACGGCTTCGGCATGGGCTCCTCCTCTGCTGAGCTACACCGGCCGAACCCTGCCCGCATACTTCACACCCGCCTGCAAACCGCTCTAACCTTACCACATGGCTACTTCCCTGCCCCCCGACGCGGCTCCGCTCCCGCGAGTGCGGATGGAGAGTCCGGACGCGCTGTTCGCGCCCGATCACCTGGTCGAGACCCCGGTCCCCGCTCCGCTGTACCTGCTCTCCTGCCTGAGGCTCCCCCTGGTGAACGTCTACCAGGTGGGGGAGAACGGCACCGTGCCGGCGCACCACTCCTTCCAGCGGCAGGAGATGGTATATCCCGACGGGAGCCGCTTCGTGGCCGAGCTCTCCTCGAGCCCGACGCTGGGGTTGCCCACCATCTACGACCTGGACTACCTGCTGGGCACCCTCCGCCTGGCCGACGAGCGGGGGACCGAGGCCGACGGGTCCTTCCCGGGGGCCACCTACGCCGACGTCATCCGGGCGACCCGCGGGGACACCGCCTCGAACGCACCCTCCAAGATCGAGGGGGTAAAGCGCGCCTTCCAGCGCTGGGGCAACTCGGTGCTGCGGACGACGATCGAGATGGACTTCGCCGAGGCGGCCCGCGGCCTCTCCGCGGGCAACGGGTACGCGGTGGTCCCGGCGGGGAGCCCGACCCGCCGCGAGCGCGACACCACGCACTGGATCCTCTCCTACGACTGGGAGACCGAGCAATTCAACTCGCGCTCCCGGGACACGATCCGCAGCCTCCGGCTCAACCCGGTGTGGCGGGCCCAGACCGACCTGGGCCTGGCCGCCTGGATCGACATCGACGCCCACAACTCACTCTCCTCGCCCATCGCCAAGGGGATCCACCTCCGGCTGGTCCTGGCCGCCGCCCAGGGCCAACTCCCCCGGACCCACATCGCGCCCCTGCAGCAGTGGATCGAGGACATCGGGGTGCAGAGCAATGAGGACGGAAACAAGATCGCGCGCCGTTTCCGCGACGCGATCCAGTCCCTGCTGGATGTGAGCATCCTCCGGGGAGGCGAGGTCCGATCTCCCCGCCGCGGCGTATACGAGGTGGCGATCGAGCCGGGCGCGCTCCCGCGGCACACCGCGGTCTCCCGGGGGATCGGCTCGCTGGACCCGATCCGTACGCGCGTCCTGCTCTGGCACCTGGGCCAGCTGGGGATGACGGTGACGGAGGCGAGGGCGCTGGTGGCGAAGCACGGGATGGACGTGGAGCGGGTGCTCCACCGCGTCCACTACGAGCGCACCGTGAAGGGAGGCCTGGACGCGCAGGGTCGGGAGATCACCCACTGGCCGCTCTGGGTGGCCAAGGCGCTCAAGAAGCAGTGGACGTTCGACGAGCCGGAGTACGCCGCGTGGCTGGCGCGGCAGACATCCCGCTTCGCGCTATCCACAGAGCGGCGACCCGCGCGCGTCGCCGCGAGCCCTGCTCCCGCTGCCCCCACGGAGGATGCCCCGGCCCAGGTCCCGCTCGAGTTCCCCACGGACAACGTCTGGGGACGGGCGATTCGCGGGCTCCGGGAGGAGATCGGCGAGGTGCAGCTGCGCACCTGGTTCAGCTCCACGTGGCTGCACGAGGTGGGTGACGAGGTGGTGACCGCGGGTACCAGCAACACCTTCGCGGTCGACTGGATCCGGAGCCGGTGGGGCCAGCGACTGGAGGAGGCGCTGGCGATGGAACTCGGACGCCCGGTGGAGCTGCGCATCGTCCACCAGAGCGGGGGGCCTCCGCTCCCGTAGTGGGCCTCTGGTTTCTATTTCCACCCACCAACTACACTAGAGCCGGATCCTGGACCTGAAAAAGCCAGGGCCCGGCTCGATTTCTTACGGCTCTCCCGGTGCCGCGTCTCTGTGTGTTCCGGTGGCGCCCCTATGTCGTCCCGCCGTGGCGCTCCTCTGTGAACTGCGGCGCAGCTCCGACTCCGCCCCTTCCGGTGGCGCCCCTATGCAGTGCGCACGGTGCCCTCACCCTCCCGACGTACACCTGGTGCGCGGGATCTTGCCGGACAGCCGCATGCGTGGTGAACTGTGGGACTACAATACCCGTGTCGGCACCACGATCCCATCACACTCCTCCCACACATCCCACGGCCACCCTGCAGGACGGGATGACGTGGAGCTTGCCCGCGTAGTTGCTGGGAGATAGCTTGTTGGGTGTGTCAGGATGGAAATGGGTCGTAGGTGCAGGCGGTCTGCACGGTGACATAGGGGCGGCACCGGAAGCCGGAGGCGAGGGACGGCCCCGAATCGAACAGAGGAGCACCACCGGAGACTGCCACGGGGCAGCACCGGTACTGTGGAAAACCCGTGAGCTCATCCTCCCCTTCCCTCTCTGCGTCGCACCGCCGGGCCGGCAGCGTCGTTCCGCTCCATGGCGGACGCACGCACGCGCCGAGCTCGGTGCTGGTGCGCGCGCGTCTCGGGGAGGAGCTGGAGGCCGCACGCGTGCGCGCGGCGGTGGCCTTCTTCGCGGCCGCCTGCGACATGGCGCGCCGGGAGCAGGGGGCGGAGACCCGCTGGTGGGGAGAGCCGGCCGAGGTGCGCGTGGAGGAGCTGGCCCGCGAGGCCCTGCTGTCCCTCGCCGAGGCGGAGGACGCCCTCCACGACTTGGAACAGGCAGAGCTGCTGGTCGCCGTCGGACGCGGCCACCGGATCGAGGCCGACGTCCTCTGCGAATCCCCTGCCCTGGGGGCTTTCGACCTGGACGCGGCGAAGGCCCACCTCCACAGGGGAGGCCAGCTGGTCGGACCGGCGACGGCCGTGCTCCGGGAGGTCGTGCGGCTGGCCGACGCGAGGGGAGCCGCCAGCACCACGATCCCGCGGCTGGTGGAGGAAACCCTGTACGGCCGCACCCGCGTCACCCAGGCGCTGGCCGTCCTGCAGGACGCCGGCCTGCTGGAGCGTCGCGACCTCGCCAACCGCATGGTCCTGCTGCAGCTGCCGGTGGGCACGGCCCCTCCCCCGCCCCGCGCCCCCGCGCGCCAGGCCGATGCTGGCGGCGCTGCAACCACGGCGACCGCGGCACGCGGAGGACGGATGCGTCTCCCGACGAACGCACCCATCCAAATAGGAGGAGAGGTGCTGCAGGTCGCCCCGGGGATGACTCCGGAGCTCGAGCTGGGGGAGGACGGTCGGTACTACCTGTGGATCGGTCCGGTTCGCATCGGCCCCTACGACGGGTAGGTAGCGGCCCTCGTGAGCCGGATCCGCCCCGGAAGCCCGTGCTGGGCTTCCGGGGCGGATCCATTTGTGGGTTCCCGAGCGACGCTTCGTGCGGCGCTTGCCGGGCGCCGTCTGTCCGCACACCGGACAGCAGCGGGCGATTGGCTGCAGGGGGATAGGCCGGTATACTATCGGGCCTTGCTAGTGTGTGCAGGGTGCCTTGCCCGCATGCCCGCGACGCTGCATCTTTCGCCCGTCTCCTCGCCAGCAGGCGGTTGTCCGGTGTGCGGACAGCCATTCCCCCCTCCGGGTCAGCACTCATGCCTCCGATCCTCTCGTTCATCGGTGCCAAAGGAGGCACCCTCAAGACGGCGTCCGCGGCGGCCGTCGCGCACGTGCTCGCCAAGGCCGGCCTGCGCGTCGTGATGGTTGACCTCGATCCCCAGGGAGACCTCACCACGCGCAGCAGCTTCAGCCGCGTGGCGGACCCGCTGACCGCGGACGCGGTCCACGTACATTACGAGGGCGAGCCCGAGCTGCCGCTCTGGCTCCTGCGGGGGGGGCGCTCCATGGAGGCTGCCGACATGGACGCCATCCAGCGGCACTTGGAGCGCACGGAGGCGCTGGACCCGGACCTGGTGGTGATCGACACGCCCCCGGCGCTCGGGCCCGCGACCCGGGCTGCTGCTGCGGCCGCCACTTTCGTCATCATCCCGTCGGAGCCCGGCAAGGAGAGCCTGATGCGGGCGCACGACGTGATCACGATCGCGACCGACGACGGCCGCTCGCCGGTGATCCGGATCCTGCTCACCAAGGCCAACGTGCAGACCAACCTGTATCGCTGGATGGTCGACAACGTCGACGAGCTCTACCCGAAGCTCCGCAGCCGCTACGTGGTCCCGCACGAGACCGCGGCTGCGGAATCCGCGGTGTTCGACCGGCCGGTGACCGTCTCCGCGCCGAAGAGCCGCAGCGCCCAGGCGTACTGTGACGTGGCGGCCGAAGTGATCGGATCCCTGGGAATCGAGAGCCGCTCCGCCGTCGCTGGAGGGGTCGCGTGAGCGGGAAGGCCCGTCTCGGCGGCTCCCGCGCGGCGGCGCCGCTGGTGCGACGCGAGGATCTCGACGACAACGTCACCACCTATCAGCTGGACGCGGACGGCCGCAGCGCCGAGGAACGCGTCCAGCACGTTCGGATCGACCGAGTCGAGCCGTCGCCTTTCCAGGTGCGCCGCGTCTTTCCGGAGAGGGAGATCGAGGAGCTGGCCGACAGCATCCGCGACACCGGCCTGATCCATCAGCCCAAGGGGCGACCTCACCCTGCGAAGCCCGGTTGGGTGGAGCTCATGCCCGGCGAACTGCGGCTCCGCGCGCTGCAGCGGCTGATCGAGCGGGGGGAGGCGGAGGGGGTCCTGAAGCGCGATGGGGCAGGGAACTGGCTCGCGCCGATCGTCCTCGTAACGGTGGACGACGAGCGGGCCGAGTCGATCGTCTTCACGGAGAACGAGGCGCGCACCGACCTTTCGGCCTGGGAGTGGGCACTTGCCTGGCAGCAGCGGCGCGACCGCAGGAAGGAGCGGGGGCAGCCGGCAACGGTCCGCGACGTGGCCGCGGCGCACCACAAGCCGCACACCACGGTGGGCGAGTACCTGCGCGTCGCCGATGCGCTCTCGATGGACGTGCTCGGAGCCGCCGGCGTGGTCGCGGGCGGAGGGCCGGACCATGGACGGATGGCGCGCCTCCCGTTCTCGGCGCTTAAGGGGATCGCCGCGGCCGCAGACCAGGGGACGCAGGCCGCGGCCGAGCGGCTGCTCCAGGAGTTGCGGCGAATCGGCGATCGTACGGCGGCGGAGCGCCTGCAGGCGCCTCGTAGCGCGGTACGGAGCCAGGGCGGGGCAGGGAAGCAGTCGTTCCAGATCAACATCAGGCAGCCGCTCCCCGATCTCAGTCCGCAGCAGGCCACGCACTACCTCGGGCGGATCTCCACCGCGCTGCCCGTCCTCGCGCGCCGCGCCGCGGAGGGGATCGGGGGAGAGGATGCGCGCTCGCTCGCGGATACGCTGGAGGAGACCGCACGCCTGCTGCGTCAGCGAGCCTGAATCCGCTGTCCGCACACCGGACAGGGTTCACGGAGGGTCGGAACGCTTCGACGACCGTGTCGCACGACGAGCCCCCTTGGCGGACGCCCTTCGTCAGGGGGCTCGCTCACACGGGGGCTGCACCGTTCCAGCGGAGCCGGCGAGCGTGATCTGCTTGGACAGGAGGGGTGTCGCGGACGTCTCCCTCACCTCCTGGATCCGCTCTCATAGGTCCGGCGAGAGGATGCAAAATGTCCCTTATGTTGCATCTGCTTGCTTAGCCGCTCAGACCTGATCCGTACTTGACCTCGGCTGACCCGCCGGGAGTCCGTACATTCCCGGTCCGGTTTTTTACGGACCGGCTTCCTCCGAGCTCCACTCTGGGGCCGAGAACCCCGTCGAGAGAGCAGGGCGATCATTGACTGACGCGCGCCTGGAGCCGATGATCGGGTATTATTGGCGATTCTGCCGATAACAGGGTATTATTGGCAGCAGCCGGTCCTCCGCCAATGATACTCGAGGCTCATAGATGACCCTGCACAATCGCTGGCAGCTGTACAACCTGCGCGAGAGCCCGTACTTCCAGCGCGACCTGCAGGCGAGTGACACCGCCCGGTATCCTATCGATCTCTTCATCGGGCGCACGGCGGAGGCGGAGCGCCTGCTCGGCGTAATTGGAGGCGCTCCGAGCTCGCGGCAGACCATTGAGGGATCGCCGGGGTTCGGGAAGACCACCCTCGCCCAGTACGTGAAGGCACGGGCGGCCGAGGCGGGGTACGTCAGCTATCCGGACCCGGTCAGCGCCGCCGGTGTGGATACCGCCGAGACGCTCCTGGTCCGGCTGCTGAGCTACGTCTACGATGCGCTAGTGGCGCAGCTCGGCGACGCCCTGGCAGAGGATCCCGCCATGGATGCGGCGCGGCGCCTGGTGCTGGACACCCGCGTGCGCGACATCAAGGTGGCTGCCCAGGTCGCGGGGTTCGGCTTCGACCGCGAGGTGGTCAGGCGTACGGAGCCGGCGACCTTCCACTCGGGGCTGCTCACCATCCCGCCGCTGCTGCGAGCCCTCCCCGCACTGGCCGAGCGGCACGGCGTCCCCGGGATCGTCGTGCACCTGAACAACCTCGAGAACCTGGTCACCGACGAGGAGCGTACCCAGGCCGGCAATGCGCTCCGGGACCTGCGCGACATCTTCCTGCTCGACGGGTACCACTTCCTCCTGGTGGGCACCACAGACGCCGTCCGTGCGCTGATCGCGCCGCACGCGCAGCTCCGCAGCGTCTTCGGGATCACGCGTCCGCTGGAGCCCCTCTCCGCGGACGCGTTCCAGGCTCTGCTGGCCCGGCGCTACACTCACCTTCGCCTGGATCCCGGCCGGGAGGTGCGTCCCCCCGTTGCCCATGATGCCGCGGCGGACCTCTATGGCATCTACCGGGGCGATCTCCGGGGCACGCTGCGCGCGATGGATGCAGCCGCCCACGAGCTCATCGGCTATACGGACCCTCCGGGCGCGCCCATCCAGGCGGAGCAGCTCTTCTCGGTGCTCGTCCCGATGCTGCAGGCCGAGCTCGACAGCACCCTGAGCGAGACCCTGCAGGACTACTTCTACGCCCTGACACCGGTGGGCCGGACGGAGTTCACGCAGAAGGAGCTGGCCGAGCTCTGGAACGTCACGCAGGGCACCGTGTCGGCGAACCTCCGGGAGCTCCTGCGCCTGGGCTACGTCCGGGAGGCACGCCGCCAGGGTCGGCAGGTCTGGTACTCGCTCACGGGGCCGGCGCGTCTGGTGCTCGGGATCGAGCTCGCCGGCTCGTAGGAGCCGACACCGACCTGCAGGAGATGTGGCTGCGCAGGGGCGATACGCGTAGTTTCGAGGTGCGGACGTCCGCGCGGGCGATCCTCGGGAGGGAGCTCCCGCCGGGGCGCTACTACTTCGTCGCAGTGGTGAGCGCGGAGGGAAGAAAGGTCGGACTTGCGGCGGGGGAGGCGGATCCGCGGCTGCGAGGCCACGCAGGCGCCGGGACGAGCGTCGGATGGACAGGGGCTGGCTGACCCGCCTACCGGTCGCTACCTTGTTCGGTTTCTATTCGGGCAACTCTGGGCGGAGGATTTGTGGAATGGAACCGGACTTCTCGGCGCTGGAGCGGCTGGTGACGACCTGGCGGCAGCGGGCGGAGTCGCTGCGGGGCGGAAGCCCCGAGACGGCCCCGGCGCTCGCGAGGGCCGAAGCGTACGACGCGACGCCTGTGCCGCCCAGCTGGCGCAGGTGCTTGCCGATGTGGGGCTCGTGGACGCACCCGTTCAGGATCGCGAGTCGCTGGAACTCTTCCAGTAGCGAACGACGCCTGTGACGTTCCGATCCGAAGATCGAGTAGCGCTTACCTCAGCCGGAAGTCGATGTAGAGGTTGTCTACGCCCACGTCGATGCTCTGGCGCGCCTCGTCCCACTCGGCCTGCGAGATCGTGGACGGCCGCTCCTCCGCGGTTGGCCAGCCTGTGTCCGAGCGGAGGACCCGTCCGCGCGTCTTCTCCAGGAGGCGCCGGTACAGGGCCTTCGCAGGCATCTGCCACGGCGGCCTCTTCTTGATGGCGACACTACGGTCCAGGGGGATCATCGCGACGAGGTCGTCCCGCTGCATCAGCTCCAGGCCGCTCTCGGTCGCGGTCGCGTTGTGGCTGGCGTGGTGCCCCACCTTGTAGAAGACGGTGCGGTGGAGCAGGTCCCGGGCGGTGACCTCCCGGAGTGCGCCGTCCGCCTCCTTCACCTTCCAGGTGTAGTCGTGCCACGATAGCCAGTTCCCGAGCTGAGCATCCGCCGGGAAGAGCAGCACGCGCCCATCCGCGATGAGTTCGATCGCCAGCACCAGGCTCGTGTTGTTGGTGTAGCTGTCGAGCTGCAGCGCCAGCTCGCTTGTCGTGGCTAGCCAGTCGGCATCGATCTGCCTCCACGCGTTCTTCTCGTCGTAGTACGACCCGAATCGCTCGCGGCACCTTGCCTTGTCCCTCGCCTCGATGCGGAAGCGCGCGTCGAACGGGAGGCGCTGCTCGAACATCTCCCGCTGCTCGCCCTCGAGGGAGGCCCGATAGTCGGGGAAGGCCTGCACCGACGCGCTGAATGCGAGCCCGGCCGCCGCCGTGTGAATGGATTCGGCTGTTGCCCCGTAGAGCTCCGGTGAGCCATGCTTCCCCATGTTCCTGAGAGCGGTCTTGTCCCGGGGTGGGCCGAGCACGTAGAAGCGGACCCCCGGTAGCCAGGAGGGTTCGATCACCTCTCCGGGCGAGAGGAAGTCCACGTCCTTGCCCGCACGGCCAGTCACGTACGTCATGGCCTCGTGGACGGTCTCCGCGAAGTCGGCCGCGAAGGGCGCGCCCTGCGTGGGGACGTCCCCGAAGAAGCCGAGCAGCTCCCGCACTCCGGAGCGCACCGCCGCCAGCGGCTGCTCCATGTCGGTGATCCGCACTCCGCTTCGGGCCAGTGCCTGCTCCGCGAGGGCGACGGAGCTCAGCAGGTCGGCCTTGTACTTGGAGACCTCGCGAGCCAGCTCGTCCTTGGGGTTCTCCGTCCAGGCGACCCACACCCGATCCACCGTGAGCTCGTCGAAGCGCTCGCGCTCGGAGCGGAACCCCGAGACGTGGTCCTTGTGCTCGTGTGTCGCGACCAGGAGGTGAAGGTGATCCCCCGTCTCGTTGCCGATGTCATCGGCGACGGCGGCCATCTTCACCCCCGTCGTGGTCGCACCCAGGCTCCCGCAGTCGATGAGCATGTGCACGGGTCCACCCTCCGGGTAGAACGTCACCAGGAAGCAGTCGCCGAGACCCTGGCGGTACATGCGGATCCGGACCTTCGGATTGATTGCGTTCATCGGCGGCCTCACACGATCCCGCGGTGGAGTAGCGCAAACGGCTCGCGAGCGTCTCCCGGCTGCCGCACTCCGAAGTACGTGCCGCGGAGCCCGACCTCCACGAACCGCAGCAGGAACGCCCTCTGGCGGGCGCGCCGGGTGGTGCTCCCGATCGGTTTGCGGATGCAGTAGGCGATCTTCGGCGTCTTGAGGTCCACCACCACGGTGGAGCCGCCCTCGAAGCGCATCGGCCCCTCGGCTTCGTGGGCCGGGTCGAGCGGCACGTCGTAGTCCTGGGTGAGCTGCAGGATGAGCTGGAGAAGCAGGTCTCCATCCGGGCCGGTGCGGAGCGCGAAGTGCGCCTGGTGCACCTCGAACGACTGATCCGGGTCGAGTCCCAGGAACTCCGCGTCGCGCTTCCCCGTGCTGCCCCGGCGGAAATGGTCGCTCAGCCAGCCATGGATCATGGCACGCGTCGCTCGCTCCTCCTGGAAGATCTTCTCGCGGCTCTGCGTATACAGCTGCCGATGCGCACGCTCCCGTAGCGCCTGGATGAAATCGAGCAGCTGTGCCGAGGGGCCGAGATCGTCCTCCTCGGGCGTGCGCCAGCGAAGGTTCTCGACGGAGAGGGTCCGCACGTCCCGTGGGTAGAGCCCCCGGCGGCGGAACGCTTCGACGAAGGCGACCCGGTAGTTCCGGTCGTCGTCCGGCACCAGGTCGATGTCGGCCGTGATCAGCGCGCGGAGAAACTCCCCGAAGGTCAGGTCGACAGGTGGGCAGTAGTCCAGCGCGCGGACGCACATCGTCAGCACGTGTCCTGCGGCCCGGCTCGCCTCGTCAGCGAGCCGATGAACCAGATCGGGGTGGACGGCGCCGGCGGGCAGGACTCCGCTCCCGCCGGTGTACAGCCGGATGAGGTCCGCGACGCGCCGGTTGTAGATGGAGAGGAACGCGTCGAAGATCGTGGCGACCAGGATCGCGCCGCGGAGGTGGGGCTCGATCGTGGTCTCGTACTCCATCGGATCCGGCTGATGTGGCTCCCACTGCCCGGTTTCCGGGTTGAAGCGGCCGATCGCGTCGCGGAGCGCCCCGCGGACCCCGGTCGTGCGGCCGAACTGGCTGGCGAGCTGCCCGAGCAGGTTCTCCTGCGAGCGGATGTCGCCCCGTGTCTGCGCGATCTGGTGGCGCAGGATCTCGGGGAAGGTGAAGTGCTGAAAGAGGGCGACGATGTCCGCGAAGGCCTCGTGGAAGGCCAGCATGTCGGGGTTCGTCGCGCGGTTCAGCCGCCGGTGGAGGCCGTCGAGCAGCGCGTGGGCGGTCTCGTGGGCGATGATGTCGTGCGAGAGGCAGGTGAAGACCATCCCGCCGGGGATGTGCTCGCCCGGGTCGTCCGTCGAGGCGGGGAAGTACCCGAAGAGGAGAGCCTTCTTGGACGGGCTGTAGTAGGCGTTCGCCTCCCGAAGGGCATGCGGGTAGATCCGCAGCCGTCCCACGTAGTGCGAGTCGTCCTTTGGGTTCCGGGAGTCCGGTGGGGGCCCCGGCGACCACAGCGCTGCACGGCCCAGGGCGTGCTCGAAGCTCTGGATCGTGAGCTGTGCGACCGCGTACACCATCTGCTGGTGGAACTTCGGTGTACCCTCCGAGGGGGGGAGGCCGTCCTGGGCCAGCAGGTGCGGATCGTCGAGATCGACCGGCTCGTAGAAGCACTTGCCCGCCGGATCGAAGTCGACGACCTCGATGTACTCGCCGACTGGACCGGGTTGGAGCGGCTCCCAGGGCACTTTGAACACCACCTGGCTGATCGGCGCCGTGTCGAGCCGCTGCGCAAGGCTCGGGTCGAGGGCGTAGCCGCGAAGGTGGCGATGCGCCGGCGGCGATTCCGTGCTCTGGTGAGCCTGCTGTGGAGACATGGGCGAAGTCCGGTACGGGTACGGGATGCCATCCGGATCAGCCGGGATCCCATCAGGATCGGGGTTCGCATGCTCGTCGGCATGCGGGGTGGTGCATGCGCCGGCCTCAGCGCTGGATCAGCAGGCGATGGTCGGCGGTCGTGAATCGCCCAGCCAGGGCAGGGTCTTTCGATTCCAGTACGATCCAGGCGGAGTCTGACTTGTCCGCCGGGCGGTGTACCGCGACCACGCCCAGCGGGCTGGCCGTCTCGCATTGCCACGCGTCCGCGTATGAGGCCTTGTCCGGCTTCTTTCCGAGACACGCGACGACCTGCGTGCCCGGACGCAGGAGCGCGGCCCAGGGCGCCTCGGCGGCTTCGGGCCGGAGGATGAACCGGATCTGCCCGGGAGCGGGAGTGCCCAGGCGCGGCTCGAGCGTGAGGTCCTCCGGTCGGATCGGCTGTCCACGCGCCTTCGCGATGAGGAGGTGGCGGCCCACCAGGCTCGCGCGGTCCGACGGCTCCGGCTGACCTGAGTCCGGCTGGGCGAGGTCCTCCACAGCGAGCTGGTGGTGCTGCGGGAGGTCGCCCGCCGCCTGCCAGGAGGCTGTCTTGGGTTTCTTGGGCTCGCGCCATCCCGGCGGGCGGTTCCATACCGCCCACACGCCCACGGCGAGCAGGATCAGGTATGCTCCGAGCAGAGCTATCCGGACGGTCCTAGGACGTGGTGTACTCAAGCTTGTTCTTCCCGAGGAGCTGGGATCGCCGGGTCAAGCGCTCCCAGAGGTCCCGCTCAACTTCGGAGTCCGCAGGGATCTTGAGGTGCATCCCCTTGAGGAGGTCGAATCGGAACAGGTCTACGGCGGCCGTGACCGCCTCCCCGAAGAGGCGGAGGTTCACGACTGCCGTCTGGCCGGCGATCACCGCGGCGGCCGGAAGGCCGACCGCGAAAAGGAGGAACAACGGGAGGCTGCCGCTGCGCAGGGCGAGCACGGGTGCCCACACCAGTGCCGTGACCGCGAACGCGATCGTCATCGCGACCGAGACGTCCAGCCGCGTCTTCGCATCGTCGAGGATCGGGCGGAAGTGCTCGTCCGCGGTGGCCATCCTCTGGAGGTGGAGCCAGAAGACCTCGGTGTCTAGGCTGTAGCAGTTGAGCGCCCGGTTGCGGTGGAGCTCGGCGACGTTGGCCATCCGGGTCGGGCCGACCGCCTCCAGATCCACGGGGAAGCGGGAGCGGCGGTGGGTGAGTGCGCGATCGCACAGGTTCTGCGCCCGAGCCATGGCCTTGTCGGCCAGGTCGCGGAACTCGACGTGGAGCTGGTCGAGCGCGGATCCCCCTGTCACCTTCGACTTCCTGAGCTCCTCCTCCAGCCGGGAGCAGAGGTTCTCCAGCGCCTCAGTTGGCACCGGCTCCAGCCGTGCGACGAGCCTTCGGACCTTCCGGAACTCGCCCTGGATTTTGGGGGAGGGACGAACCGTTGACTCGATTCCAGTGGCGGCTCCGGCTTTCCGGGCGGCCAGGAGACGTGCCAGCCATGTCGGTGGCAGGCCGACATCGGGTGGACGGTCGCGGCCGTGCAGGAGCCGGTACTCGTGGACCTGGTCCTCACACACATCCAGCTCCTGCTGCATCTTATCCAGCCGCTGCTTTTGGTCCTCCACGAGCCACTGTCGCATGCGCTCGGGCAGGATGTTGCCCTGGAGGAGCGCTCGGAACCACGAGTTGAGGCTCCAGAAGACGAATCCGACCACCACCACGACTCCGAGGAACGCAGCGGAGCCGAGCGCCTGCTTCCCCGCCTCGAGGGCGAGAAACCGATCCAGGTCCCGTTGGACGCGCTCCGAGGCGTCGTAGCCAGCGAGGAGCGACAGCAGTCCGATGAGCAGGACCGGAAAGAAGCCGGCCAGCAGGTAGCCTTTCCCGAAGAGCCCGCTGACTCGGTCGATGACGGTGCCCAGGCCGGGGATCATGGCGGAATCACTCGGACGGAACGCAGAGAATCTCTGAGCCGCAGATCTCGCACTCCTTCTCGCCGCGGCGCGTCCGGTGCAGGTTCTCGACGCATCGGCACACGGGCCCCGCATTCCGGATCTCCGCGGCAAGGGTCTCGTGCCGCGTGATCAGGACCGCTGTCTCCTGCGGCTCGAGGACCCCGAAGCTGACCTGGGCGCGATCCAGCGCCGCCTCCCATTCGTTCTCGGGGCCAGAGAGGATGTTGAGGGGGGGAAGGGGGGACTGGATCGAGCCGGTGGGCGCCCCGGCGTCGACGGGACGGTCGGATTCGAGAGCCTGGGAGATGTCTTTGTCCGTGAGGAGCACCATCCGGTCCGGGTGCCGAACGATCATCGCCGGAACGTTCGCCCGCGCCATCTGGGAGAACGCGTCGCGCAATGGAGTGTCGCTGCTCACGAGGGGCAAACGGATCCTGTCCATCGATCGTTCCTCCGGGTGGCGTGGTGCCGGATCTGGAGCGGCGGATCAGCTCATCAGGAATAGATGGATGCAAACAGGGGATTTCCCGACGTGCGGATGCGTCCGGGTGCGACGGTGCATGAGCGTACGGGAACGGGCGAGGAGCGGGTCCCACCGCACGTCTCAGCGGGTGAGACGCAAGTAAGAGTATAGATCGCGGCTCATCTGAGCACCAGAATTTTCCGCTTCGATCAGAGGTGAACCCGACCATCGCTCGGGCAGAGGCCGATCGGAGCCGGGCTTCTCGTGTGAGGTGGCTGGCGACAAGATGAGAGCGGGGGCGGATGCTCCGGGGGTGTCGTTGCTCACGAAGGTGCTACCGTACGGTGGCTGTGCTGGCCAGCGGGCGCAGGCACTCGGCGACCTGCAGGAGCGCCGGTTCAGGACCGGGTGTCAATGGCGGGCGAAAGGCTCTGGCGCGCCCGTCTGTATACCGGACGGGCCTGCGGGAGACGCGCCTGAGCACCGTCGGTCTGCCGGTCACGGAGCCGCCATACACACGCCGGGTTTCTTATGGGACAGGCCGCAGCCCTCATCCACGCCCCGATCGTTCCGCTACTTCCACCTCTGGTCGAGCTGGAAGGCGGAGACGAGCATCTGGTCCGGCTCTGGCTCCACGGGAAGAGCGTATGCACCCGGGACGCTTATCGCCGGGACGTCCTCCAGTTCAATCGGTTCGTGGGCGTCACCCTGCGGGAGATCTCGCTCGAGCACCTGCAGCGCTACGCGGACCACCTGGAGGCGCTCGGGCTTGCCGACGCAACGCGGGCCCGCAGGATCTCCGCGGTGAAGTCCCTCCTCACCTTCGGGCAGCGCACCGGCTACCTCATCTACAACGTGGGAGCCGCCATCTCCGTCCCCAGGATCCGGAATCGGCTGGCGGAGCGAATCCTCCCCGAGGCGCACGTGCAGCGCATCCTGGCCCTGGAGTCGGATCCGAGGGACCACGCGATGCTGCGCCTCTTCTACGCCACGGGTGCCCGCGTGAGCGAGATCTGCGGGCTCCAGGTGCGGGACCTCCAGCCGCGCGTCGACCGGCGCAGCGGGCGCGACGCCGGCCAGGTGACGCTGTACGGGAAGGGAGGGAAGACCCGCGCCGTGCTCGTCTCGCCGGACACCTGGGCCGCCCTGCGTCCGCTCGTGGAGGGCAGGGCACCGGATGACGCGGTCTTTCGCAGCCGGCGGGGCGGACACCTCCACCGAAGCCAGGTGTTGCGGATCGTGCGACGGGCCGCACGGCGCGCCGGGATCGACCTGAACGTCTCACCCCACTGGCTCCGGCACGCCCACGCCTCTCATGCGCTCGACCGTGGCGCGCCGGCGCACCTGGTGCGCGACACCCTCGGGCATGCCTCCCTCGTGACCACCAACCAGTACGTGCACGCCCGGCCGGACGAGAGTTCAGGCCAATATCTCGGGGTGTAGAGATCGAACAACTCCTCCCAACCTGCATCAGCCGTCGAGCCCAAACCGGGTTCGACGGCCGATTGCATTGGAGCAGCAACGACACAGCCCTCGGGATGCAGGCCGGGCGTTGCGTCTATCCGCTGGTCTCTTCCTCGAGATCAGCGAGCCATCGGGGAGGTGGGACGTTTCTGCTCATGTAGATCCTTCGGAACGCGGCAAGGGCTTCGCCCGTTGCCGGATCGCGATGGAGTGGCGGAAGGTCATGCAGCAGCACCCGTAGTGCAGCCTCCGCAGAGACTGCATCGGTCGGACCACCTGCAGCGACCCGCTGCACGAACCAGCGCTCCAGCTTCTGACGCGTCGACACGCGAGGTGCCGATCCATTGAGGAACTGCGCGACCGACTTGTGATCGAGGCCAATCTGACGCGCTACTTCGCGTAATCCCTCGGCCTCAGCCCGGGCGGCAACCAGTTCTCTCAATTGTGCGACAGAAAGCCGCCGCCTCCCGCCCGTGTCGGAAGAGGCGTGATCCGCGTTTGCGGACTGGGGGGTTTGGGGGGTATCGTTGCCGTTACACTGGACAGCTTACTGGTTGGGGCACATCCGCCGCAACTGCTTCAAGCCGGCTGGCAGGATCGCTTCCAGACCGGTACAGCCGATAAGTACCGAGCGCCAGCCACACGGAGATCGTATGTCGCCACAATCCCCTCGCAAGCGAGACCCCATCACGGATTGCATCCGGGTACCTGTACCTTTGGACGTCGGGCCTGCTGTGTTCCCTCCGCCAGCCTGGGGACGGAGGGTCCTCCAGCTTACCAGTCAGGATGGGAGGCCCCCCGCCCGCATCGACTGGGCTGTGCAATGCACCTTCGAAGGGCTGCTGAATGTGTGCATCTGCACCAGGTGCGGGGGGCGGAATGAAACGCTCCTGGATCTTCGAAGAGAGCGGGCGGGTGCGGTGCCCTCGAATGCCACGCAAGCTGAGCTCGGAGAAACCGCGCGAATGTGGCAGGCGACGTTTCTCCCGGAGGTGTACGAATCCGGGATTCGATACTGGCTCGCTGAACACGCCTCATGCAGCACGGGGTTGGTCCCGAGCCACGAGATCCCAGATGCGGCGCGATACACCGTCGCCGAGGGGATAGAACGGGCGAAGGCGGCTGCAGGCCGAGGCGAAGTGATGGAGCCCCAGGTGACCCTCGTCTACGAGACAGGCGCGCAACGGTGCTTCAAGCTCGCCGATCCTTACAGCGTCTCCGCAACCGATGAGACCAGTCTGCTGAAGGCGGAGACACTGCGTGCTCATGTTCGGATGACCGTGGGGCACGCCACGTCCGTGGTGGCGGCTGTGATACACGAGGCCCGACAGGTCCCGGGTTCCAGCTCGGGCGATGTCCCGCTCGTCTCTACCCACACGATCGTCACGCGCTCGTTCGCGGAGCTTCACGGTCTTACTCTGCTTCCGGCGCGGGGCGGCGTATACCAGGTGTGGGACCCTGTCGTGACCCCTCTCCGCAACTCCTACAGCCCTGCAGCCGGTCTGCTGCAATCATCGCACATCTCGCCCGCGTTCCCACCCGAAATGGGTGGAGATCGCAGCGGTCGATTCCAGTAGGTGCCACGACAGTGTTTAGCCAGAGCAACGGCGAGTGGCCGCCGCAGTACCTGGGGTCACCTGCGGTCCGCGCCTCCATCCCTGAGATGACCCAGGGCAGGGTTCAAATCGTGGTTAGCCTGTAGGCAGCACGGTTGATGGTGGCGAAGAGGAGATCGAAGGCTCAATCGCAGTCGAGCGGTCCGTTCCCTGGCCCAGCTGTATCTGCCTTGATCCGCGCCTGGCTGGCAGAGGCCGACCTGGTGCGCAGTCGGTACGGCCTGGAGCACGTCGCGAAGCTGTGTGAGGAGCATGCCCGCGACCTCAGAGAGGCCCTCGGGCGGGATGCGAGGGACCTGCTTTCTCTGGCCCAGGCCTCGGCGGAAAGCGGGTACAGCATCTCCCATCTTCGCGCGATGCTGACCGCCGGGCTGCTCACCAACGCGGGAAGGAAAGGTGCTCCTCGGCTCCTGCGTGGTGAGTTGCCGCGCAAGTTGAACCCCTCGCCTCCACGTGAGGCAGAATCGCTACCCCCGCGACCTCCTCAGGCATTCGATCCAGGCGCCGCCGCGCGGCGGGTTGCTGAACGGATTCGTTGATGCTGATCTAGGTGGGCGCGAGGTGAATGCGTCTGCTTCACCTCCAAGAGCTTACCCGATTGTCTCCGTCAATTGTATCCCCACTTGGGGGCGGCCCACACACCAGCGTAGACTCGGCCGAGCAGCAGGTGAACCCCGATACCTCGGTCTCGAGTCCAGCGATGTCACCAAGAAAGAAGAACAGCCCCGAGAAGCGCATTCGGGCTACGGTCTGTGAATGGGGAATTAGAGTCGATGTCAAGGAGAGAAAAGGGACCGCGAGTCTGCAATTGGAAGCCCACGTCGTAGATGGCACCGCACGCACAAGACCGCGAGTTAGTGCTCGGACCGCAGATCTCGATTTGGCGACCGAACGTGCCCGGCAGTTTGCAGCTGAATTAGCCGCACAACTTGGCTATGGCCCGGAGCACCTCTTGGATTGGCTAGCTGTGCGGGGTAGTGAGTTGACGATCGGTGAGGTGTTCGACGCCTACTTCTCAGCCAAGGGCACGATGTACCGAAACGGCCAAGTGAGGTCCGCAGCAAACATCTTCGAACAACTCTGGGGCCGGGATCTTCGTCTCGTTGATATCGATCAGCATTTGATAGACGAGTTCGTCAAGGATCGAGCTGCTGGGAAGTACAAGATGCTCGTGCACGGCAGGCTCATCAGCCGGAACACGGGCGGTCCCACAACTGTCAGGCACAACCTAATAGTTCTTGGCACGATATTCCGCTGGCTCATGGGGGTTCGGCACAGGGGCAAGCGGATACTGACTAACAATCCGCTGGATGGACTCCGTCTCCCGCCGCCAGATCCCAACATGAGACAACCCGTGGCTGATGAACGCCGGTTCCAGCTGTATCTTCGGTATGCTCCTCGTCTGCAGATTCGACTTGAGGTCGACTACCGCAGGTGCAACCGCAGTTGGAGTATCCCAGAAGGGGCGTATGCGCTCTTTCTTCAGGTCCTACGGTGGACCGGTAAACGCGCTGGAGCAGTCAGAAAGTTGAGACACAGTGACCTCCTCCTTACTTATGATCAAATGAGGTGTGCTCTCGCAGTGGCGGGGTGGAAGCACGAGGAGGCCTGGGCCGACCACTGGCCACACGGCGCGATCCGCTGGGATAAAGAGAACGACAAAAAGGACTTCACCCGCATTACTCCGATCAGCGGCCGACTAAGGAGTGCTATCGACTGCTTCCTTACAACAAATGGTGAACAGCACCCGGATGCATGGATTTTTCCGGAGCCTCCTCACCCTGAACGATCGTTTAGCCCCGGATCGGCTGCACGATATTTGAATCTCCTTGAGAAGATGATCCATGCCGATGGAATCACCTTACCAAAATTGGCGCGAGGACAGTACCACCCATTTCGCCGCCTTTGGCGGAGTGAGAGAGCTGGATTTTTCGATGCGAAACTCGTTGCAATTGTCGGTGGTTGGAGCACCACGGGTGGCGATGTTATGGACCACGGATACCTGCAGTTTCTTCCAGTAGCCATGTATCTGTGTGCCGAATTCGATCCGACACAGCATCTGACTGAGGCATTGCCTGTTCCCGGTGTGATGGTGCCGGGGCTTGCAACCGCAGTGCTTGGCACCAAAACAGTTCAGGAGGTCCTACGTCACAACCGTGGTCACATAGGCAGCTGAGGTAAGCTCGTGCGAGCTAACTCAACTTATTGCCTGACCACGCGTTATGTGGCGGTTCTGTTCCAGGCGTTGGGGGGCTTTGTATACCACCTCGGGGTCTACCGTCAAGAGGTGGGTGTCAATCTGGCAGCATACATCCGCGTGCCTGTTAGAATAGGTAACTGACTGTGGTATAGTGTCTTACGGCAGAGGTGAGGAATGCGGGTGACAGTTTTGGCCAGCGACCATAAGCACATTGGACTCTCCTTTTCAGCGATTGAAAGCGGGCCTTTGTCACAGTTGCAGTCACAGGCGTTTGCTCGGCGATTGAGCCAGAAAGCTGGAGGTGGAGACCAACGCGAGCCCTCCCCTCCCAAAGCGAGACACAAGGGGGTGTAGCCGTCCCAATCGACAGGACGCAGATATGGCGAGCAGTCGTGTCCCGCGGGGTATCTGCTCCGTGACGAGGCACGTCGCGGCCAAACGTCACGGTCTGGAGCAACGACAATTCTCTCGACTGGGACGGTTACACCCCCATGTACCTGGTTAACGTTAGTGGAGCCGCCGGTTCAAGCACTTCCAGCGCGACGGGAGAGCGCCGCCAATCGCCGGTCTCGGCCGGGTCGAAGAACGCCTCCTGGATAATGGTGGATCGGAACCGCCCGGGTGTGGCCCGTGCGGCCTCGAGCACGGTACTGCCGAGCTCACCGCTGGATCGTCGTCGAAGCGGCTCAGCAGGTCGAGCAGCCCGGGTGACCGGGTCCGCACCCGCGGCGAGCGCTCGGCGTCGCGCCATGCGCGCCTCGGTGCTCATGCGGCCGCCGCCGGCTGGCCGAGCAGGTCGGCGGTGCGCAGGAGCCGGATCGCCTCCAGAGTGGAGTTCGCCTGCAGCAACCGCTCCGCCCAGCCGGCCAAGTCCCTCATCTGGAAACCGGCGACATCATCCCTGTCGGGGTCGGGGGTGAAGCACGGGCGCAGATCAAGGAGCAGGTCGTGGACCTCGGCGAGCGCGGGGCGCTCTAGGAATTCCTCGTCCTCCAGCACCTCCCTGTAAGCCATGAGCCAGGTGTCCATGAAGCGGCGTTTCGCCTCCCCGATCCGCTCCGCGATGCCGGCTCCGTAGGTGCGGACCGCCTCGACACCGGCGTCGTCAATCCCGTCGGGGAGGCGGCGCAGGTCAGCGAGGTGGGCCACCAACGTCCACAGCTCCGCGTGTGCCGCCTGCAGGGCGCGGAAGGACTGCAGGTGGGAGGGGCGCAGGACGGGAACGCCCACCGCCACGGCCGCGTCGTCGGGCATCACGGCCGGGAGCAGCGACCAGTGCCGCTCGCCGACCTCCCCGCCGCCGTAGAAGCTGAACGGGTGGAAGCGCCAGACCATCCCCTCCAGGTTGTGGCCATTCACGGAGGGGACCACCACGACTGCCGGCCAGAAGGTGTCCAGGGCGAACTGCTCCGGGCTTCTCAGCTGCACCGCTCCGAGCACGTCCTGCAGCACCCCGACGACCGCATCAAGCGCCCGGTACTGCTGAAGCGGCTCGGTCAACTCCATTCGCAGCCACAGCGCCGGCCGCCCCTCCCAGGGAACGGCCTCGGACGCGATCTCCACGAGGCCGTGCTCCGCCGGGAGCGCCTGCAGCCCGCGCATGAGTTCCTGCCGGAGCCCGTCCAGCACGGCGCCGAACTCCTGGACGGCGGACCGCTCCGGGTCTCCCGACTGCCGCTCGGGATGGGCGTACAGCTGGTACCAGAGGCACCACGCCTTCTCGAAGACCGCGGTCTCCTTCGCCTCCAAGCGCGCGAGCCGGGTGGCTCCGACCAGGGCGCCGAAACGGGCCCGGAACTCAATCTGAAAAGCGGCGAGGTGACGCCAGGCTTCGGCCAAGTTGTAGGTCGGGAGGAACCCGTCGTCCGACCTCACTCCCTGGGCTTCGGCGACGGCCTGCAGCATCCGCCGACGCTTCGACAAAGGGGACCGCGGGAGCTTGGCGTTCAGCAACAGAATCGGCTGGGCCTGCCGGAGGAAGTTGCCCAAGGGCCGGGTGAAATCCTTCAGAGATTTCAGGAGGGACCCGTAGCGGTCCAGCAGGAAGGCCGCACGAGCACGCTCAGGTCCGGAGCGGGTGTCACCCCCCCCGCCTGCGACCGGGCGCTCCATTCCCTCGGACACGAACCCCCACTCGTCGACGGCACAACGGGGTAATTGGGGAGGGCGCTCGGATCGGTTGAGGGTGCGCGTCCAACTCGCCTGATCGACGTACCGACCGAAGAGGGGGCCGGGCTGGTCGCTGCGGAAGTGTGCGAACAGACCCCGCCGGAGCTGATCCAGGCTGGCCACCGCATCCTCGCGGAGCTGCACGAGCGTCTCGGCGTACTCCCGCCACGTGGCGGGGCGCTCCGGCAGGTTGGCGAGATTCCCGAACGTTGCGTTGGTGACGGGAAGCCACGAGGGCTGCAAGTAGAAGACCGAGACCCCCGACATCTCGGTGGGGTCGTACGGCATCTCGACCAGCCCCAGCCGGTGCCCGTACCCCTGGGCTCCGTACCGCTCCCGGCCGGGAGCTAGCTGACGGAGCAGCTCCACCCGGCTCCTGGTGCGGTCGAAAAGAACATTGTCGGAAGAGCGCGGGCCCGTCAGCCGCTCTGGGCTTCCACCCAGTGCCTCCGGCGTGACGATGAAGTGGGCGCGGCGGGTATCGTCCGTCTCCTCCACCCACATGGTCCGCGTCACCTCGCGGTAGCGCTGGAGGATGCGTTCTTGGAAGCGTCCGGCCTGTGGCTCGAACTGCTCCGCTGGCGCGTGGGAGAGGCTCAGGACGACTTCCCCCAGCGCGGGAAGCGGCAGTGTCTCCATCGCCGGGGTGAGGTCGGCCTCGCACGACCATGCCGTGACCCCACCCTGCACCCCGAGGCGGGTGGCCCAGAAGTGCACCTCCGCCAGCCCGATCCAGTCCGCGACCGTCACGGGTGCACCCGGCTCCTGGGCGAGTCCAGCGAGCCATGCGGCCGCCGGGGCGAACGCCTCGGCGGGATCCGTCTGCCGGGCGCGGTACTCCTGCGCCGCGGCCAAGATGCCCGGCTGGATCCCATCCAGGGTGCGGAGCTGTTCCTCCCCCTCGGGATTGACGCCGGTGATGTCCCCGTTCAGCATTGCCCACCAGCCGGCACCAACACGCTGGCGCACCTCGGCGATGAGCGCGCGGTTGCGTTCGGCGTAATCGCGGATCCCCCGCCAGAGCAGGGCACGGAAGACGCCCGCCACCCCGGCCCACGTCCGGAGACTGCGCTCCGCGGCGGCGGCCGCAAGGGCGTCCGCATCCGCCGGGTGCCGGGCGAACGCATACAGGAGGAACGACTCCAAGTCCGTCTCCGGCACGTGGCGGAGGCAGGCCACCGCCGTCTCTCCCCAGGGGGAGAACAACGGATCGGTGAGCTGCGCGACGAGGACGCCGGAGCGGATCGGGTGGAGCGCCTCGGCGAAACGGCCATCCGCGGACCGCCGCACCAAGTACTCGCGCTCCAGCAGCTCCAGCGTCCGCTCGGGGACGGGGAGCGCCAGCTCCCGGGCGAGGGAGGCCACGTCAACGCGGGCCTCGTACGCGCCGGCGACGCTCACCGTGAGCAGGAAGTCGAGGTCGGCAGCGGCCCGGACGCCCTGCTGGACCTCGTCCCGGAGCCGCCGCACCTGGGCGGCGAGGCGGGCCTCCAGCGACTCGCTCTGGGTGACCAGATAGACGAACTCCATTAACGGGCCGGCGCCGCCGAACCGCTCCCAGGCCTCCTCGAACGAGAGGTACGCCTCCGCAGGTCGGCGTGCCACCAGCTGCTTGTAGATTTGACGCGCCTCCTCCTGCCCGAACTCCAGCGGAATCGAGCGGGGATAGCCGAGGTCCGTCAGCGACACATCCAGCCGGGCGAGGTCCTCCTCACGGATCGTCACCAGCACCCGGGCGTTCGGCTGCTCCAGCAACGCCCGCACCAGCTCGGGCCATTCGGTGTCCCGCGGCGACACGTCGATGTAGATGTACATGGGGGCGTCGAATGCGCGCAGGTGCCCGGCCAGCGCCGCCGCGACGCTCAGTGCGTGCTGACGATCCTCCACCGCCCGGACGGCGAACCGCCACGCCTGCGGGACGGCGTCGTGCAGGAACCGGTAGCCGAGGGTGCTCTTGCCCTGCCCGGACGGACCGTGCACGACCACCACGCGGGCTCCCCCCTCGAAGGCCCGGTGGATCTCCTCCAGGCGAGTGGGGCGCTCCACGTCGTGTCCGGCCACGATGTGCTCGTAGCGGGCGGCGACACCCAGGGTGTACTCGTCGCGCAGCTCCACCCGCCGGTCCTCGGTGATCTCCCGGTCCTCGAGTGGGACGATGGACGTGAACCACTCCCGGTGGTGGGCGGCGCGGTCGGCAAGGTAGCGGCCCACGGCGGCGATCCGGGCAATCACGTCCGCGCGCGTGATTCGCCGCCCCTGCTCGGAGGCGTGGTACAGCCAGATCGTCAGCAGATCGAAGGCGCTTTCCGGGTCCCCGCCCATGAGGCCTTCGCGGAGTCGGGCAAGGACGCGCTCCCGGAGCGCCTCCTCATCCACCCGCTCGAAGCGCACGGCGGCGAGGAGGCGCTCAACCTCCTCGTCCGTAAATCCCTTCTCCCGGAGCTTATGGGTAACCTCTCTGCGGTTGTGCGGGTCGCCGCCCCAGGCGCGCTGCAGCTCCGGGCCTACCGGGCCGAAGGTGGCCACGGTGATGGGCAGGTCCGGGCGCGTGGAGAGTTGGGCCGCCGCGCGGCGGAGGAACGACCGCGGCTTCCCGGGAGAAAAGTGGGAGAGGACCAGGTCCTCCGCGTACGCCTTCACTTGGACGAGCTCCAGCAGCTCGCCGTCGGGGCCGGTCACGTCCAGGTCCTCGATCCCGTCGGGGTTGAACGTGCGGCCCTCCGCATCCGGCGCCAGGATGCGGTCAAGGTTGACGAGGGCCTGTTTGCGGTATCCCGCCAGGGCTGCCTGGGCTCCGATCTCGGGCATCGGCTTCTACGCAGTGGGCGATAAGGACGGTGCAGGACCTTGTACCCCGTGGTCCCTGGAGGGATCGTACATCCGTTCCTCCGGCTTGTCGGCGACGCGAAGAGGGCGACGCCCCTTCAGGCCACTCCTCCATCCGGGAGATCTTCTTGCTTGCGCTCCGCTAAGATGCGCTCACCGGTGGATGGTTTGGCGCAGCCAGCCTCCTCATACTCGCAACGAGTAGCCGCTCTGGCAGCGGACTCGGGCGATCCCTACCCGGGTAAGTCCCAGCCGTAGGTCCGGTCTACCTTCCCTATCCGTGGGCAGCATGTCGCTGGCGCTCGGGTACGGTGTATATTCGGGGTCCGTGGTGATTCGACAGGCCACCTGCCGCACGGGGGTTCGTGGCTACCGATCGTCCAACCGGAAGAGATACCGTAGATGAGGCGTTTGCTACGCCGTGAAGGACCACGATTCAGCGTTCAGGTGCGCACCGCATGAGCATCGCCGGAACCCGCTCCTCGCAGGGTGACGAGTACCAGCTGCGAATAGCCCTGCACTGGACCATTCGACTGCTGAGCGACTCGGCCATCGAAGCCGTTCAGGCCGAATCGACGGGAATACCGGGGGAGGAGTTATCGGTTCGCATTGACGATGTGGTGATCATTTTCACGGGTGGGCGCCGGATCCACATCCAGGCGAAGAAGAACCAGCCTGAGCACTCCACCTGGTCTCTCCGGGACCGCTCGCTCCAGGAGGAACTCCTCAAGGCTCGCGACCAGCTCGAAAGCCATCCGCAGGCCGAGGTACACTTCTACTCTCAGACTCCGTTCGGTGATTTACACCGGCTAGCGGAGACTGTACGGAGCTTTCCCGATAAGGCCGCGTTCATTGCCGGAGCGGCTGGTAGCGTGAAAGGAATTCTCACACGGTTTGCGAAGATTGTCAGCCGAGACGAGTCGGCGGCGCTGCAGCTGGGCGCCAGAATCTTCTTCGGCCCGGCGCATACGTTCGAGGAATGGGACCGGCTGAATCTCTCCGATCTCGCTCGTGTCGTTCCCAATCCGGCGACCGCGCGCGACGTCCTGGAGCGTCTGCTCAGCAGTCATCAGGCGAAGCTTCGCGGCGCTCCCTTCCTCCTCTGCAAGGACGATGTCGTTTCCGCCCTGGAGGCTCACGGGCTGTACTTGACGCCCCCGTACAGCGATGCGGAGACCATCACCGCTTTCCGCACGGCTTCTGCGATCGGCCGGGAGTGGATCCGCACGGTGGATGGTGAACACTTTACGCGGTCTGCGGTCGGCGCGGTGCTCCGCGCGATTGACGAGGGTCGCCGCAGCGTCCTCCTGACGGACAGGCCCGGGGGAGGGAAGACCTGCGTGCTCCTTGATCTCGCGGATCAGGTCGAGAGCGACCCGGGTGCGGTGCTGCTCTTCATCAAGGCCGACCTTTTCGCGGAGGCGTCGTCCGAGGAGGATCTCCAGAGACGGGGGATGCCCAGCGACGTCGTGGGGAGGTGCGCACGCCTTGCCGTTCATCGCCGGGTCGTCGTCATCATCGACTCTCTGGACGTCCTGTCGTTGCATCGGAGCCACGGCTCGCTCCGCCTCTTCCTGGGGTTGATCGACCGGCTCCGGACTATCGACGGATTGACGGTCGTGGCGGCCTGCCGGGACTTCGACCTCCACTACGATCCGCATCTTCGCGGACGTACCTGGGGCGAAACCGTGATAATTGAGCCGCTCGACTTTGACTCCCAGGTCGCACCGCTGCTCGCGCGCTGGAACGTCGCCGCGGGTGAGCTGACGGAGGAGTTCAGACAGCTGCTCCAAGTCCCGCAGCACCTCCGCATCTTCGAGAGGGTTGCCCGCAGCTCGGCTTCGGGACTGAGCAATGTCACCTCGGCGTACCACCTGTACGAGCGGTACCTCCAGGAGATCGTCGCGGCCGATCCCCTGCTCGGAGCGCCCGCCATGGCCGCGCTGGCTTGCATGGCCGAGCGCTTGGTCGAGCGGCGGACGCTCACCGTCGCCAGGGCTACGCTGGACGGCTGGCTGAACGAGCAAGCTGGACCCGAGACGGACCAGCTCGTCCGACGCTTGATCAGCCAGGAGGTCCTCTCGGAGCCCCGTCCCGGCACCCTCTCGTTCAGTCACCAGTCGCTCCTCGACTGTCTCGCAGTCTACGGTGCGCTGTCCCGCAGCGAGACGCTGCTCGAGTTCATCCGCAGCAAGCTCCCCGTGCCGTTCATCCGGCCGACCGTGCGGGTGTTCTTCTTCTATCTGCGCGCACAGGACCCATCACGATTCCGACAGCAGGTCCGCGCTACCCTCCACGCCGAGTCGTTGGCATACCACCTTCGGCGCCTCGTGGCGGAGTCGCTCGCGGAGATCGTCCCAGAGGATGACGACTGGCCCCTTCTTCGGTGGCTCCTCAGAACGCATCCGGATCTCTTCGGTCGGTTGCTCGGAGCGATGCGGGGTGATGCATGGCTGCAGATCCTCACCTCACACGTGCTCCCGCTCGTGCGCGGCGAGGCCGACCTCCGCGAGCAGTGGCTCCTCCCGCTCGCCTCCCACCTTCGTACATGGGTCCAGGCCCACCCGGCGGCGGTCGTGCAGATCTGGCGTGACGCGCTGGGCGATGTCCTTGCGAACTCGCGGGAGCGTCGCTCGCAACTTACGTGGATCATCCTCAACAGCCTGGATGCGGCGGACGTGTGGCAAACGGAAGGGATCCGCGAACTGCTTGAGGCAATGCTGGACGAGCGGAGCGAAGATCACCGGTACGCGCTCGGCCGCGCAATATCGTCGTTCGTGCGCTCCACCGACGGTGGAGATGACCTACTGTGGAGGTTCTTGACTCCCGCCGGGGCGCCAGAGCCCCCGCACGTGGATTACGATTCCGGAGATCGCGTCACCCTGGGAGCCTTGCGGTTCAATCGGCACGAGATTCGGGACGGGCTCCTGGAGACTCGGCTGACGGAGTCGGACTGGCTTCTTGATCGCTTCATGGAGACCGTCGTACCCCCGCACGAGAGTCGCGACCAAGCCGGTGATGATTGGAGCGACGACGCAGATGGAACGCGGATCCGCTCCGGGAATCTGGGCAGCACATCTTACCGACGCCGCCACAGCCGCGGCGTCCTTTTGCGGTACGAAAGCGAGAACTTCCTGCTCGACGTTGTCGAGCAGGCATTGACGACTCGCGCCGCCCGCGACGACGCGTGGTGGCGCGAGCATGAGCCACTCCTGCGGATGCGGCCCGATCTGGGGCTCCGGTACCTCCTGCTCCAGGCATACCGCGCTAATCCGATGGCAAATGCCGACGGAGTGGCCGCGCAACTCTGCGACCCGGAGCTCCTGCGGGCTGGTGACCTCGACCACGAACTCGGGGAATTAACCCTCGCCGCGTACCCCTACCTTCCGGATGACGCCCAGGAGCAACATCAACGGCTGGTGCTGGGCTTGTATCATCTCGCCCCGGAGGTCGAGTGGCGCGACGGCCTTGCCCAGAAGATGTACGAGTTCCTCCTGTGGGTGCCTCGTCCGTTTCGTCTTGCAGAAACGCAGGAATTCCTGGACGAGTGGGAGCCGCGATTCGGCCCCGGGCGGCCGTCGCCGCGCCTCCATATCTCGGACCTACCTGAGGAGACGCTGCTCACCGTCGACGGGCTGCTCCAGCTCTCGCCCGAGGGGCTGGTCCGGGTGGCGAGATTCTTGGATGCCGGGGTTGGCACGGCGAGGATGGGCGAGTTCGAGTATGGAAGAGGTCGTCATTCGCTACAGAGAGTCCTCCGCGGCGCAGCCGAGGTCGAGCCCGTCCGGATGCTGGACCTGATCGATGAACTCAGCGATGCCGGGGTAGACGACGGATACATCGACGCTGTGGTCGACGGCGTAGCAAACCATCTTCGCTACCGATTCGGGAGTCTGAAGCCCGCCGGTGACTGGACGCCGCGGGAGCCCCTTCCCGACGGCGGAGCTCTCGCGACCCGCCTGCTGGACCTGCTCGACCAGTATCCCGTCCTATGGTCGTTCCGGAGTACCGCGAGCGATGTAGCGGAGGCGTGCGCTCACGTCCTGCTCGACGAGGTCGGCGCCTCGCGGCTGACCGCGTTGTTGTACGACTTGAGCCAGCGCCTGGCTGTGCCGGACAGCACCAGCGAACACGTTGAGTCGCAGTCCGCGGATGATCGGAGCGACCGGCTACTGCACGAGGCGATCAACCAGCCCCGCGGTGTCGCCGCGATCGCAGCGGTGAACTTCTGCAATCACCTGATCGAGCACGAGCGGCCGATTCCGGACCTCCTGATTCGTACGATTCATACCTTCGCTGGGGATCCTGAGCCATCCACTCGGACGGGTGTGCTCCGGAGTCTCCCCTTTACGGTGTGGGCTCGCCCGGAGGTCGGCTGGCCCATCGTGGAGTCGGTTCTCCGCTCGGATCCGGAGATGCCCCGGGCCACGCCGCCGACGCTCTGGCGATACCTGGAGCCGGTGCTCTATTATCAGTACTATCAGCACTTTGATCGCGTTGCGCCTCTCCTGAACCGCCTGTGCCTGGAAGCGCTCGAATCCGCGGCCGAGACCTACGGGCGTATCTCGGCGCTCTCCTGGCTCACTGGCCACATCACGGCCGAGCAGATCTTTGAACATCTGGCTGGAACTCCCGAAGGCGCATGGAAGGGGACGGCGCAAGTACTCTGCGCGAATGTAGAGAGCGCGGCCTCCCGGGCGGAGTGCCGCCGCGGCCTCCTCCAGATGCTCCAGCGGGAAGATGTGCCGGCCGCGGCAGCCGACCAGGTCGCCCACGCATTCAGTGACAAGGGTCCGGGGGCGCAATTCACCGCGGAGATCGCCTTAGCCCTCATTTCGGCGAGAGGGGAGCGCGAGGCTCCCACTCCTGGAGGGGATAAGTCCGTCAGGCTGAGTGGGGTAGTGGATTGGGTTGCCCTTGAGTCTGCGAAGAACCCGCTGTCTGCGCTGGGCGTGGTCGAAGCGCTAGCAAACGTGTTCGAGCGGGAAGGGCGGATGTCTCTCTACAACGCCGGCGATCTGGTGACAGCGCTATCGGCGGTCCTGCGCGAAGCAGAGGAAATGGATGACTGTGAGCTCCTCCTCCGTGTGCTCGCGATTCAGGACAAGCTCCTGCGCCAGGGGCTTTCCGAAGTAGATGAGCTCCTGAACCGTGCGGCGCGACCATGACACAGGTGGTAAGGCGACGCTACACGGTATGAAGGGCTCGCACTAAGATGCTTGCGCGGCAGAGAAGGACACTTATTTTTCATGCGGAATCTGCGCACCCCGATGGGTGCTCGCTTAGTCGCCCTGGAGGCTCCATGGATCTGGATCGGCTTCAGCGGGACGTAGAGCGGTTCTTCACCTCCGAGCGCGTGGGTGTGCTCGTGGAAGCGCATCGGAACGCATACGATAGAGCGGCCCTGCACTACTCGCCTGAGGATGGGGCGGATGCCCAGCTCTTCGGTTTCACCAACTACAAGTACATCTCGAAGCGCCTGCTGAAGCTGCCCCAGCGCCCCGAATTGGGCTTCGAGCTGCGCAGCGCCCATCCCTCCCTCCGCCTCGGCCTCGGCCCGTTCACGCTCGGCTCGTATCCGTGCGGCAGCTCGGGCGACCAGGACATCGAGCAGTCCTTCCCGAACAACGACGCCGGCGCACCCGCGCTCGCCGACCTCAACCAGCTCTGCCTGGAGCTGGACTTCAGCGAGGCGGTCCCCCGCGCCCTCGTGCTCGCGCACTTCGGGAACCCCGAGCACGGCCTGGAGGCGCTCTACCTGGCCGCGCCCGGGAGCAAGGAGGACGGACGGATCAGCGGCTGGAGTTGGACCCGCGAGCTGTGGCGGTGGAGCGGGAGCGATTCGGCCGAGCCCACCCCGCCCAGGCCGGACCTTCCGCGCCCGGTCCGCATCGAGCCGGCGGCGCTCACGCTCAAGATCCCTGCCGAGCAGACCCAGGCTACGCCGGACCGCTAAATGCCTGATCATGCCGGTTATGAGAGCCGCCTCCGGGAGCTGGAGCACATCTCGGAGGCGGCGCGGGAGTTCACGCCCGACCGCCTGACAGTCGCCCGCGAGATGGCGGGGCTGGAGATCAAGGAGCTGGCGGAGCGTATCCAGGTCTCCCCGAGCGCCGTCACCCAGTTCGAGAAGGGGAAGGCGAGGCCGAAGCCGGAGACGCTCATCCGCCTTGCCCTCGCCCTGGGGGTCCCGGCGGAGTTCTTCGCTGCGGAGCCCCTGCCGGAACTCCCGATCGACACCTGCCACTTCCGGAGCCTGCGCAGCGCCACCGTCCGGGAGCGCCGGCGCCTGATCGCCCACGGGCGTGTGGTCCGCAGGATCGTCGAGTACCTCCGGGACCTCGTCAGCTTCCCGGCCGAGCAGCTCTCCTCGCTCTGCCGGCAGGTCACGGGCCCTGCGGACGTGGAGGAGCTCGCGCTTGCGGTGCGCGACGCGTGGAACCTCGGCCAGGGGCCGATCAGCGACGTGGTGGGCCTCCTGGAGGCCCGGGGGGTGATTCCGGTTGAGGTACCTGGCCACTCGGCGAAGCTGGATGCGTTTTCCGTCTGGGTGGAGGACCTGCCGGTGGTCTTCCTCACGCCCGAAAAGGATTCCGGGAGCCGCCGCCGCTTTGACGCCGCGCACGAGCTAGGACACCTCCTGATGCACCGCGGACGGGCCGCAGGGGACGCGGAGGCCGAGCGGGAGGCCCACGCCTTCGCGAGCGCCTTCCTGCTCCCCCGGGCTCCCTTCCTCTCGGAGTGTCCGCGGCGCCTGGACTGGGCGCGCCTGCGCCAGATGAAGAAGCGCTGGGGGGTGTCGCTCGCAGCGCTAATCCGCCGCGCCTTCGAACTCGGCCTCTACACCGAGGCGACCTATCGCCGGGCGTACGCGATCCTGAACCAGCGGGGGTGGCGGACGGAAGAGCCGGACGAGCCGGAGATGGAGCGGCCGACGCTCCTAGCGCGGGCTGTCGTGTTGCTCGGGCAAGCCGGCTACTCGCTCGGGCGGCTTGCGGAGGATCTCCGGCTCAGCGAGAGCCTGATCGAGAGGCTTCTTGGGCTCGGAATCTCTGGGGCGCCGGACAGCTTGCCCAAGCCTGAATAAGGGTTGGGGTATCGTTGGCGAATTCACACGGCGAGCCGGGCAAAGCGTGAGGCGCGGGTCGGCGCGTGCCGTTGCCCCTCCCACCATGCGCCGAGGCGGGCACGTTCACAGCCGCTGCGACGGTCACGTTCTGCAGATGAGTCTTCTGCTGACCTTTAGCGAGCTCGCCGGAGGCCGCCGATCCGAATCGCCTGGGAGATTGTCCCTTCGACATCTCCTCCGGGATGGGCGGGATTGAGGTGTGCTTCAGTGACATGCGGGTATCCCTCAGGACCGAGGACACACGTCGGGGGATTCCTCCCGCTGCGAGGAGCGAACCAATTCGCCAATGGTGCCGAGCATTATTGGAACCTTTCATGCGGGGAGCTCCGCTCCCATATTTCGTCCCAAATACGCCGCATCCTTTCCAATCTGGGGGAGCAGAATGGCTCGAGACTGGGAGGCGCTTCTTCGGAGTTGGTCGAAGCCGCCGAGTGAAACGGAGCAGACGAAATGCGAAAACGCCGAGCGCATGATCCGGGAGGCAGTCCGCTCCAGCCCGACCCTGAAATCCAGAACGATTGAGGTCTTCACCCAGGGGTCCTACCGCAACAACACCAACGTCCGCCTCGACAGCGATGTCGACATCTGCGTCCGGTGCATGGATGTGCTGTTCGATGATTACTCCATGAGCGGCGGCCTGTCGCGGGAGCAGACAGGGATTACCCCCGCGAGCTACACGTACTCTCAGTACAAGGACGAGCTAGGGTCTGTCTGACGGAACCGGGTCGGTATTAGCTTAGCTGCATGGCACGCACCGACTTAACCGAAGCACAATGGCGCGCTCTCGCGCCGCACCTGCCTGGCAACGCGAAAAAGGGGCAGGCCTGGAGTAATCACCGC
>DASYWD010000251.1 GCA_035936415.1 Longimicrobiaceae bacterium | reverse complement strand
GGCCCGCTTCCGCCACCGGCTGGCCGTCCCGGCCGCCTCCGCCGGGGAGCTGCGCGAGGCGCTGGAGGCGTTCGCCCGGGGCGAGGCGCCGGGGCGCGGGGCGCACGGCGTGGCGGAGGGGGAGGAGCCGCCGCGGGTCGCCTTCCTCTTCACCGGGCAGGGGGCGCAGTACCCGGGGATGGGGCGCGAGCTGTACGACACCCTCCCCGTGTTCCGCGAGGCGCTGGACCGCTGCGCCGCCCTTTTCGACGCGCGCCTGGAGCGGCCGCTCCTCCCGGTGCTCTTCCCCGGGCCGGGGGCGGAGTCGCCGATCCACCGGACCGACTTCACCCAGGCCGCGCTCTTCGCGCTGGAGTACGCGCTCGCCGAGACGTGGCGCGCCTGGGGGGTGACCCCCGCGGCGGTGCTGGGGCACAGCGTGGGCGAGTACGCGGCCGCCTGCGTGGCCGGCGCGCTCTCGCTGGAGGACGCGGTGGCGCTGGTGGCGGCTCGCGGCTCGCTGATGGCCGCCCTCCCGCGCGACGGGATGATGGCGATGGCCACCGCCGGCCTGGAGCAGGTGGAGGCCGCGCTCGCCCCCTTCCGCGGCCGGGTGGACGTGGCCGCGGTCAACGCCCCGAGCCACACCGTGATCTCCGGGTGCAGCGAGGGGGTGCGGGCGGTGATGGACGCCCTGGAGGCCGAGTGGGTGATGACGCGCCCGCTGGAGGTGTCGCACGCCTTCCACTCCTCCCGCATGGAGCCGATGCTCGACGCCTTCGAGGAGGCGGCCCGCGGCGTCGCCTGCTCCGTCCCGCGCATCCCCCTGGTCTCCAACCTCACGGGGAAGGCGCTGGAGCCGGGGCGCGCCCCGGACGCCGCCTACTGGCGGAGCCACGTCCGCTCCCCGGTGCTCTTCGCACCCGGGGTGGAGGCGCTCGTCGGGGCCGGGTGCACCGTGTTCCTGGAGATCGGGCCGGCCGCCGTGCTCGCCAGGCTGGGGCGGAAGATCCTCCCCGACGGCGGTCACGACTGGGTCCCGTCGCTGGAGCGCGACCAGCCCGCCTGGCGCACCCTCGCGGGGGCGGCCGCCACGCTGTGGACGCGGGGAGTGGAGGTGGACTGGGCGGAGCTGGGACGCGGGGTCCCGGCGCGCCGCCGGACGATGCCCACCTACCCCTTCCAGCGGACCCGCTGCTGGCTGGAGCCGCACGAGATCCGAACCCTCACGCGAACGGCCGCGGACTGACATGGCACTGGGAATCGAGAAGATCGACCTGTACACGGGGCAGTTCCGCGCCGACGCCGCCGAGATCGCGGCGGCGCGCGGCACCGACCCGGAGTACGTGCGCGAGCAGGTGATGATCGAGGAGCGCTCGGTCGTCGCCCCCTGGGAGGACTCCGTCACCCTGGCGGTGAACGCCGCCTCGCGCCTGCTGACGCCGGAGGAGAAGGCGGAGGTGGAGCTGCTGGTGGTGGGGAGCGAGAGCGGGGTGGACTTCGGGAAGCCGATCTCCACCTGGGTGCACCGCTTCCTGGAGCTGCCGGCCCGCTGCCGCTCGTTCGAGGTGAAGCACGCCTGCTACGGCGGCAACGCCGCGCTCCGCACCGCGCTCTGGTGGTCCGCCTCCGGGGTGCGGCCGGGCAAGAAGGCGCTGGTGGTGAGCACGGACCTCACCCGCCCCGACCCGGAGCTCACCGAGGGGTTCGACTTCATCGGCGGGGGGTGCGCCGTCGCCATGCTGGTGGGCGACCAGCCGCGGGTGCTGGAGATCGACCCGCGCGAGGGCGGCTACTGGACGCAGGAGATCGCCGACACCTTCCGCCCCACCTCGCGCGCCGAGATGGGCGACAGCCAGACCAGCCTGTACGCCTACCTGGACGCGCTGGAGGGGGCGTACCTGCACTTCCGCGACGGGGCGGAGGGCTTCGACTACGACGCCGCCTTCCGCAAGCACGTCTACCACGCCCCCTTCCCGGGGATGACCGCGCAGGCCCACCGCACCGTGCTCCAGCTCGAAGGGGAGACGTGCCTCGACCGGGCGCGCGAGAGCTTCCGGGCCAAGGTGGAGGAGGGGCTCCACTTCGGGCGGAGGATCGGGACGGCGTACGGGGCCTCCAACTTCGTGAGCCTCCTGGGGCTGCTCGCCACCGCGCCGGACCTGTCGGCGGGCGACCGGGTGTCCCTCTTCGCCTACGGCTCCGGGTGCCAGAGCGAGTTCTGGGCGGGGCGCATCGGCGCGGAGGCGGTGGAGCAGGTCCGCGCCCTGGGGCTGGACGGGCGGCTGGAGCGCCGCGCGCGCCTGGACGTGGAAGCGTACGACGCCATGGAGCGCGAGCGCGCCCGGCACATCGACGCGCGTACCTGGGCTCCCGCGCGAGACGAGCACCGTGACACGTGGCGCCGACTGTACGAAGGGGAGGGGCTCCTCTTCCTGGTCGGCGTCCGCGACTACTACCGGGAATACGGATGGAGCTGATCGCACCCGCGCCCGTGGCGCTGGAGCTGGAGGGCGGCCTCGCCACCCTCCGGCTGGCCGCCCCGGAGCGCCGAAACGCACTCGACGGGGCCGTGCTGGCCGCCCTGCTGGACGCGCTCCGCGCCGCCGCCGACCCCGGCGTGCGCGCCGTGGTGG